>CABQHR010000061.1 GCA_902463875.1 uncultured Collinsella sp. | reverse complement strand
GCTTGGTTTCGACGACATGCTTGGGAAATCTCAACGATCCGTCCTATGAACTCCTGCTTCGCCGGAAGCTGGGCGGCGTCTTTGAAGTTGACGAGCTGCTGCTCGATTGGGACCAGGCTGATGTATGCGCGTTTGTGGGCGTGACGGAGCTGGGGCGCACGGTCGATGTTCGGCTGGATACTGCCGACGGCGGTCGTCTTGTCGACGGCGACGTGCTCGCCATTGACCGTTCGGGCGTGGTGCCCGTGGTGGTTGTCGTGCGCCTGCGCAGCGCCGAGGTCTATTTGGTCGAAGTCGATCGCATGGATCCGATTGCGCTCGCGCATGCGTGCTGGGAGATCGGCAACATGCATGCGCCGCTCTTCCGGGGTGACTCGGATGAGCATACCGTGCGCATGTATACGCCGGTGCAGCCGGTTTTGGGCCGTATGCTTCGCGGCGTCGAGGGAGCTCGAATCTCGATCGTTTCGCGCGAGCTCGATGCGGGCCGACGCTTTGCGTCGAGCGCGGCCGATGTTGTCGTGAGCATGGCTCCGGACTTTACCATCGTTAAAAAGACGCGCGACTAAGCGCGCGTATGCGCAAGACGGGCTTTGAGGGGTGACCGATCAAGGTCCGTCTTGCTGTTGATAGGAGGCTTTGGGGGAAGCATATGGGTCTTGAGGGAATCAAGCTGATTGCATGCGATTTGGACGGCACGTTGCTGCATCCGGGGGAGCGCGAGCCGCGTTCCGAGGCCTTTGAGCTTATCGATGAGCTGCATCGTCGCGGTATCGTGTTTATGCCGGCGAGCGGTCGCCAATACGCGAGCCTGCGCTACCTGTTTGCCCCGGTGGCCGATGAACTCGCCTATGTATGCGAAAACGGAGCCCTGGTGATGAGCGAGGGGCATGCCGTGGTCAAGCGTTCTATGGAGCGTGGCCTGGCCATGGATATCGCGAATGCCGTGGTTGCGTACCCCCATGCCGACGTGACCCTTTCGTGCGAGGGACACCTCTACACCATGAGCGGCAACGATGCGTTTGTTGACCACCTGCGTTATGAGGTCCATTGTGATGTGGCGGTAGTCGACCGTCCCGAAGACATTGACGAGAATGTCATTAAGATTGCCTTCCAGACGCCCGAGGCGGAGCAGCCGGCGGCGCTGGAGTATTTTGAGTGCCTCTTTAGCGACCGTGTTGACGTGATGACGTCGGGAACCGAATGGACGGACTTTATCGGTTTCGGTTCGGGCAAGGGGTCCGCGCTTGCCGATTATGGCCGTGCACTGGGGATCTCGCCTGACGAAATGATGGCGTTTGGAGATAACGAAAACGATCGCGACATGCTCAACGTGGTGGGCCATCCCTATCTGATGGAGAGCTGCAGCCCCACCATGCGCGGTGTCAATGACCGTGTCCGCTACGTGTGCACGGTCGAAGAAGAGCTGCGTCGTCTACTTGCTGAGTAGACATGTCCCAAACATCTACCGGCAGTCGGGGCAGAGACCCTCGAAGATGGTGTAGTGCGAGATGACGCTCCAACCGATTTGCTCGGACGCCTTGGTGTCGAGTTGGGCATCGAAGGGGAGCGGTACATCGATGACGCGGCTGCACGAGGTGCAGATGATATGCGCATGCGGCTCGATCGTGCGATCGAAGCGGCTGCCGCCTGGTGTCTTGATGGAGAGGATCTCCCCGGCATCGGCCAGGAGGTTGAGGTTGCGGTAGACCGTGCCACGGCTGATTTTGTCATCCTGTGCGCGCACGACGTTGTAGATTTCGTCGGCGGTGGGATGGTTGTAGCTTTGGCGCACGGCGTCAAGAACCAGCTTTCGCTGCCTGGTATTCCTTCTTTGCACCGCCATGCGCCTCGCCTCTTTTCTATCAACGGTCGTAGGTAAATGATACCGTATTTAGCACACAATACTAATAACGAGGAATGAAACTGTCTTCATTGGCAAGTGGGGCTCGGGCCTGGGCTTCTACGAGGCGAAAACGCGTTCCCATGCGCTCGTAGGAGGCATGAAGCGCCTCGAGATGAGATAGGATGTTTGCCGGAGCTCCCTGTATCTCCATCTCGACCGAGCCGTCTTCCATGTTGCGCACCCAGCCGGTGAGTGCGTGTGCCTGCGCGAGGTTGGTGTTGGTAAAGCGAAAACCAACGCCCTGGACTTGCCCCGCCCAGCGCAGGAAATAGCGCAGGGGAGTGTCTTGAGTGGCCTCGTCGCTTGCGAGCACAGTAAGCCTGCGGCGCAACTCGAGCTCAATGTTTGATGGTTTTTGAGGCTCTCGACTGCCGCCGGTGACGCTGGAGAAGAACGCATCGAAGAAGCCCATCGCTAGGCCTGCTTGCCTGCGTCGGACGGGAAGGTAATGCCGGCCTGCTGGCGCACGGCATCCATGATGCGCAATGAGACGAGCGTGACATCGCGGTAGTGGCCAAGTTCGTGACGTCCCGCCGGGGTCTCCCAAATCTCTTCCTTAACGTTATCGATGCCGCCGATGGCGGTGATAAAGTCTGTGAGTTCGTATTCCATAGTGTTGCTCGATTTGGGCAGGTCGAGCACGCGGCCGTTGTCGCCCTGTTCGCGCGGTGCCTCGGTCGCCGAGCCGCGTACGACATCGCCGCGATAGTCGATGCGGACGTTGCGGGGCGTGGACAGATGGTCGATCTGGATAGTGCCACGCTCGCCTTCGATCTGCGAGGGCAGCAGGTCATTCGTTATTTTGGAGTGCGCGAGCTCGACGGAGATACGGCCACCGCCGTAGCTGGCGAGGATGGAACCGCAGCCGTCGATGGGGCCGTGCGTGAGCTGTCGCGTGGCGGGGTCGAGCAGAGTAGCCATGCTCGTAAGGCCGGAGGGCATGCCGAAAATCTCGACCATGGGCTCGACGGTGTAGACGCCAATGTCCATGAGGGAACCCGATGCCATATTGCAATCGAAGATATTGGTGGCGCGTCCCGCGAGAATCTCGTTGTAGCGCGAGGAATATTTGCCAAAGCGCAATGAGGCGCGGCGGATGGGGGCGATCTCGCCCAGGGCGTCCTCGATGGCGTGGAAGGCGGGGTCGTGGAGGGGACGCATGGCCTCGAGGGCCACGACACCTGCTGCCTCGGCAGCGCGGAAGACTTCCAGCGCCTGCGCTTCGGTGGCGCAGAAGGGCTTCTCGACGATGACGTGCTTGCCACCGGCGATGCAGGCAAGGGCCTGCTCGTAGTGAAGTGCGTTAGGGCTGCCGATATAGACGGCGTCGACGTCGGCGGCTGCCGCGAGCCCATCGAGTGAAGTAAAGTTTCGCTCGCCACCGCGCTCGGCGGTAAAGGCGGCACCGCGATTGGCATCGCGTGAAAGCGTGCCCACAAACGCGGCTTGGTCGTTGGCGTTGACGACTTGGATAAAGTCGTCGGTGATCATGGATGTGCCGATGGTCGCGATGCGCAGCATACGTCCCCCTTGCGTTGTTTGGTCTACAGGATGAGTGTAGCGCGTGGGGATATAAAGCTGCGCGAAAACGCTATTACAGGTCGCTCTCGTTAAAGCCGGCGTCGATATCGAGGTTGCTGCCGTCGGCCGCCGTGGTGGCGAGCTCATCGCAGCGCTCGTTGAGCTCGTGACCGGCGTGACCCTTAACCCAGATGAACTCAACCTTGTGCTTGCTTTTGGCGGTGAGTAGGCGCTCCCACAGGTCGCGGTTCTTGACGGGTTGCTTGTTGGCGGTTTTCCATCCGCGCTTTTTCCAGCCGTCGATCCAGTGCTTGTTAAAGGCGTTGACGACGTACTGCGAATCGGAATGGACTTCGACCTCGCAAGGGCGGTTGAGCGCCTCGAGCGCCACGATGACCGCCATGAGTTCCATGCGGTTGTTGGTGGTCTTGGCGTAGCCGCGCGAAAGCTCGGAGGTGAAGGTCTTGCCGGCGGGGTTGGTGTATTTGAGCACGGAGCCGTAGCCGCCGCGTCCCGGATTTGATCGGGCCGAGCCGTCGGTGTAGATGATGACCTTCACGGGCTTCCTTTCGTTGAGTGCATTTCATGTGAGTGACCATTGTAGCGCCATGCCCGCCGGGGGCCAGCAATCTACGATTTCTACCCCGTCTTCCGACTGTTAGTTGGCATGGATGATGCGGTTGAGCTCGTCGAGGTATTGCTGCAAGAGGAGAGAGGGCTTGCGCTCGTCGTGCATGATGTAGCCAACGTGCATCGTTGGGGCGTCTGCTAGCGGGATCGATGCCATGCCCCATTGCATTTCATTGGAGAGAACACCGGTCGACAGGGTGTAACCGTTCGACGTGATAAGTAAGTTAGTAAGTGTTCCGCGGTCCGAGATTCGTATGTTGCGGTCGCAAGGGATATAGCTAAAGGGTTCCTCGGCGTAATAGAAGGAGTTTGAGGTTCCCTGCTCAAAGCTGTAGCGCGTATAGGGCGTGAGATCGGCAAGGGACAGCTGAGGGCGGCGTGCGAGCGGGTGGCGCTCGCTAACGAAGACGTGGACCGTCGCGTCGAATAGGGGATGGAAGCTTGCTCGGGCATCGGCGAAGGCCTTCTGCAAGACACGGGCGTTAAAGTCATCCAGATACAGAATGCCGATATCGCTGCGGAACGCACGGACGTCATCGATGATCTGCGATGTGGTGGTCTCGCGCATGATGAACTCGAACTTGCTGTCGCGGCAGCGCTCGACTACGTTGACAAAGGCCTCGACCGAAAAGGCGTAGTGCTGGGCGGAAATGGCGAGGCGGGCTTGCGGGGTGCCGCCGTCCTCGTAGCGTGCCTCGAGCATGTCGGCCTGCTCTACGACCTGGCGCGCATAGCCCAAAAGCTCGGTGCCGTCGTTGGTGAGCGTGACGCCGCGGCTGGAGCGCGTAAAGATTTCCAGATGGAGCTCTTGTTCTAGGCTTTTGACGGCGTTTGAGATGTTGGATTGAGCGGTATAGAGGCGCTGGGCTGCGGCGTTGATTGAGCCGGACTCTGCCACGGCGATCAGAAAACGAAGCTGCTGAAGGGTCATCGACGTCATCCTTTCGATTGATATCTATAAAACAGATAACAGGTTAGCGCTTTTAAGTGATTGACCGAGCGAAACAATGCTCGTACTATTCAAAACACACAAAGGCGGTAGGTAATTAAGCCGACCACGGAACCGGGATGTCAAAAGGAGGACCGCATATGAACTGCTTACCAAGACGAATGCCGGGCTCCTGTTTGCGCCCGTTGGCGTGATCAGGAGACAGCGACTTACTTTTCTCTTTTTATTTACTTTCGTTCGATCAAGGAGATCATCATGAGCCAGTTCATCAACAACCCCGAGCACACCTTTGGTTTCGATACCCTGCAGCTTCATGTTGGCCAGGAGAGCGCCGACCCCGCATCCGACTCCCGCGCCGTGCCTATCTACCAGACCACGAGCTATGTGTTCCGCAACTCCCAGCACGCCGCCGACCGCTTTGGTCTTGCCGACGCCGGTAACATCTACGGCCGTCTGACCAACTCCACCCAGGGCGTCTTTGAGGACCGTATCGCCGCGCTCGAGGGTGGCGTGGCCGGTCTTGCCGTCGCCTCCGGTGCCGCTGCCATCACCTATACCCTGCAGGCTCTTGCCCAGGCTGGTGATCACGTGGTGGCTCAGAAGACCATCTACGGTGGCTCCTACAACCTGCTGGAGCATACGCTCTCCCAGTTTGGCGTCGAGACCACGTTTGTCGATGCTCATAACCTGGAAGAGGTTGAGGGTGCCATCAAGGACAACACCACGGTCATCTACCTCGAGACGCTCGGCAACCCCAATTCCGACATTCCCAACATCGACGCTATCTCCGAGGTTGCCAAGAAGCATGGTTTGCCGGTTGTCGTCGACAACACTTTCGGCACCCCGTATCTGTTCCGTCCGCTGGAGCATGGCGCCAACATCGTTGTCCACTCCGCAACCAAGTTCATCGGCGGCCACGGCACCTCGCTGGGCGGCGTGATCGTCGATGGTGGTAACTTCGATTGGAAGGCGAGCGGCAAGTACGCCCAGATCGCTGAGCCCAACCCCTCCTACCACGGTGTTTCGTTTGCCGAGGCTGCCGGTCCCGCCGCCTTCGCGACCTATGTCCGCGCCATCTTGCTGCGTGACGAGGGTGCCTGCATCAGCCCGTTCAACGCCTGGGTCCTGCTCCAGGGCACCGAGACCCTGTCGCTGCGCGTCGACCGCCATGTCGAGAACACCAAGAAGGTCGTTGAGTTCCTGGCTGGTGACAGCCACGTCGCCAAGGTGAACCACCCGAGCCTGTCTGAGCACCCCGATCACGAGCTCTATCAGAAGTACTTCCCCAACGGTGGCGCTTCGATCTTCACCTTTGAGATTAAGGGTGGCCAGGAGGCAGCTTGGAAGTTCATCGATCATTTGCAGGTGTTCTCGCTGCTCGCCAACGTGGCCGACGTCAAGTCGCTCGTCGTGCACCCGGCTACCACCACGCACTCCCAGCTCTCTGCCGAGGAACTCGCCGAGCAGAACATCACGCCCTCCACGATCCGTCTTTCCATCGGTACCGAGAACGCCGAGGACATCATTTGGGATCTGAAGCAGGCCTTCGCCGCGCTGGACGAGTAAGGCGACTTGTGCAAGGACCCCTTGCGACTCGATAGGTATAACTGCATAAAATGCCTGCTCAAGGCGCCTGCGCAAGCAATGGTTGCGCAGGCGCCTTTTTTGCATAGGAAGGGCGCTATTACAGGGTTTTTGGCATGCTTTATGCATTCGAGTTGTGGAAAACTCCTGTTGAGAGGATGTGAGTTTTACGCAATTGACGTGCGCCTTTTGAGTAAAACCGCAGGTCGCGATTTGCTCGAGGTACTATGCAGCGCGATCGAATCACACGCAGCTCAAACGCAGCAAAAACGCACTACGGAGGTTTCCAGCTACATGAGGATCGATTCACGAAAACCGAAAGCCGCCGCCCTTTCCGCCGCTCTGACCGTGGCGCTTTTGGCGGGCGCCGGCGCAACTGATGCCCACGCGGCGACACTGTCCGATACGGTTGGATCTACGCCGTCCGAGACGACGCTGGTACAGCCCGTTGATTATCGCGGCGATGGTTATGGTTCCATGCAGGAGTGGAACGCCTCGATGGAGGCCAAGCGCGATTCCCTTGAGATGCGCGCTCAGATTATCCTAAACATGTATGGTGACTATGCCACCGATGACGAGCGCGCTGTGCTGCAGGGTTGTATCGATGGTGCGGGCAGCCTTTTGACGATGGGGGAGGTCGACGCGAAGTCGACCGAGCTCGACGAGCTTCGCTCCACGCTCGAGGATGCCAAGCGCGAGGCGCTCGAGGCTGCCGCAGCCGAAGCCGAGGCCGCTGAGGCCGTTCAGGCTTCGTATTACAACGCCGGCTCCGGCTCGTCTTACGCATCTGCTGCGTATTACGCGAACGGCTCGGGCCTGACGCGCTCGAGCGGCGTCAATAACTATAACGGCCGCCGCGAGACTTATTACAGCAGTAACGTGTTGTATCACCACCGCACGGGCGAATGGACGCAGGATTCCGAGGGCTTTTGGCGCGATTCCGATGGTTACTACGTCGTTGCCGCGGGCGATAAGGCCCAAGGCTCCACGTTTACCGGTTCCAAGGGCGAGTGCAAGGTCTATGACTCCGGCTGCGCAGCCGGAACCACCGACTACTATACCGGCTGGTAATTTTTTCTGCATCACAGATATTTGGCGGACGGGCGTCTTTACCGAGCTTTTGGGCAACGTAAGGACGCCCGTTCTACGTATGCGCTTGAGTTAACAGAGCGCTTACCGTGGCCGTACGCCGCGCATATGGGCACGGGGCACACTGGTTCATGAGAATTAAGGTCTTTCTCTTGGAGGAAGTGGTCTTGTGAACGCTCGAGATATCGCCGTTGCCGCCGTTGCATTGACGCTTGGTTGCCTTGGTCCTACGGCCGCGCTCGTCGCGGGCATGCAGGGGTCTTGTGGGGCTGCCTCTATCGTGGTCGGCGCGTTGATCGCGGCCACACTGCTGGGAAGCGCCGGTGTTGTCCTTTGTCGCGATGATGAGGACGAGGTTCCGGAGTCGCATCTCTAACTGTTGCGAAAATGACTGTTGGCCATGGCTGAACATGAAAACCGCCACAAGGGGAGTGCCCTTTGCGGCGGTTTTTGCTATTAAGACTGTTAGATGCGGTGCGGCGGCGTTACCAGCTTGCCTCGATATCACGGATGCGCTGATAGAGCCATTCGTTCTGCGGCGCCTGGATATCGTGCTTGGCCGCGAGGCGGCGGACGGTGCCCGCGAACTCCTCGACCTCTGTTTTGCGCTGCGCGACGCGGTCCTGCGCCATCGAGGGCATGCCGGCGGGGTCGAGCCCTTTTATGAGACGCACCATCTGCGTTAGGTCTGCCTCGGTGAGCTCGATGCCCTCGGCATTGGCGACTGCAAGCGTCTCGCGCATGGCGGAGACAAAACTGCGGAGCTGCTCGGAGCCCTGCTCCGTAGCGCTTCCGTAGGTGCCGCCGTAGGCCATACAGGTCTGGTTGATGCCGTCGTTGAGCATGAGTTTGGCCCACATGCGATGTGCGATGTCGTGCTCGACGGTATGGGCGATGCCGCAACGCGTGTAGAGCTCGTCGATGGCGATAACGGTTGCGGGGTCGGTGCCCGCTGCCGCATCAAAGCGGATCTCGCCGGCATTGGTATAGGTGAGCTCCCCGTTGAGGAATACGGCGTCCATGCCCTGGCAGATACCAAGGACGGTGTGCTCCCAGCCAAAGCGCTCGGCAATCTTTTGCTCGCTGGTGATGCCGTTGCAAAGGGATGCGATGAGCGTATTGGGGCCCACGACGCTTTCCATGGTTTTGAGCGCCATATCGAGCCCGGTTGTCTTGACCGTGAGGATGACCAGGTCGACGGGCGTCGCCTCGCTCGCGCGGACGGACTTGAGCGCGCAGGGCTTTCCGTTGACGGTGAGCGCATCGCCCGCGTGGCGCTCAAGGCGCGCGTCGTCCATAACGTATTCGACGGCGTCATTGCCGAGCGCCTGGGCGATCATACTGCCGTAGAGTAGGCCCACGCCGCCCTTGCCGATGAAGGCGACCTTGTTGATCTGCATATGAATCATCTCCCCATATAAAAGGCGCCCGCGTAAGGGGCGCCTGATGGATTGTA
>CABQHR010000060.1 GCA_902463875.1 uncultured Collinsella sp. | reverse complement strand
TCTCGGGCGTGCAGGCGTCGGTCTCGGCGTTCGCGGCGATCTCGGGCAGCTTGGCAAGGAACTCCTCCTCGGAAACCATCTGCGGGTTCTCTGCGTCGACCTTCACGCCACCATTCGCGTAATCCTTGATGGACTGCGGGATGTTGAGGGCGTCGTTCATATCGCGGATCTTCTGGACGAGTGCGGCAACGAGCTCCTCGTTGGTCTCGCCGGGAAGGTGCAGGACCTCCTTGGCCACGAAGGCGTAGCGCTCGGCGGCACGGGGATCCTTGGAGTTCCACTGGATGACCTTGCCCAGGTACATGGCGTTAGCGGCACCATGGATGATGTGGCCGTTCTCAAAGGCGGCACCGGTCTTGTGGGCCATAGAGTGGACAATGCCCAGCAGGCCCGAGGAGAAGGCGATGCCGGCGATGCACTGAGCCTCGTGCATGTGTTGGCGGGCCTCCTTGTCGCCCTCATAGGACTTGGGCAGCCACTCGACGATCTCGCGGATGCCGTGCAGGGCGTTGGCGTCGGTGAACATAGAGGCGAAGGTGGAAACGTAAGCCTCCATGCAGTGGGTCAGAGCGTCCATACCGGTGTGAGCGCACAGCTTGGCGGGCATGGTGTAGGTGAGCTCGGGGTCGACGATGGCGACATCAGGGGTGATGTTGAAGTCGGCCAGCGGGTACTTGATACCCTTGGCGTAGTCCGTGATGACGGAGAATGCGGTGACCTCGGTAGCGGTGCCGGAGGTAGAGGAGATGGCGCAGAAATGAGCCTTCTGACGCAGCTCGGGGAAGCTGAACGGCTGGATGATGTTGTCGAAGGACTCCTCGGGATACTCGTAGAAGACCCACATGGCCTTAGCGGCATCGATGGGCGAGCCGCCGCCGATGGCGATAATCCAGTCGGGCTCGAACTCGCGCATGGCCTCGGCGCCCTTCATGACCGTCTCGATGGACGGATCGGACTCGACGCCCTCGAACAGCTTGACCTCGAAGCCGCCTTCCTTGAGGTCGGCCTCGACGTCCTGCAGAAAACCGCCACGGCGCATGGAGCCGCCGCCGGTCACGATGATGGCCTTGCTGCCCTTGAGGTTCTTCACCTCGTGGCGAGCGCCCTCACCAAAGTACAGATCGCGAGGATTGGTAAAACGTCCCATACTGTGCCTCCTAAACAAGCCCCTCTAAGACTTGCGTATATAACGGAGCACCCGATTGGCTCCGTCAGGACCGTGTTTGCGCGTCGCCGGCGATGGCGATACGCGATGTCTAAACGTCTCAACGCTCGGACATGCATTATTTTACCGTTCCGGTTGGTCAGATATTCATCCAAAGCTACCAATGATGAAACGTTTTTTCTATCCCCGAAGACCCTTGTGTGGCATCCATACCCCCAAGCTGGGCAAACGTTTTATCAAGGTTGACTACATATCCCGGGCAGGACGGTGCCCCTCCAAAAAATGCGCCGTTCGCCGCCAAATATCGACCGTTTGCGGCACCGTGATACCACTCGGTCGTCCAAGGTGCCGACATTTGTGCGACATCCGTCTTCGTGGTGCAAAGGTGCAAGTCCAAGTGCGGTACCCCCGGTGTGCCACATGCGGGTAAACTAGAACCTTATATAGAGACATTTGAACCCTAACCGCAGCAAAGGAGGCCCCATGGCATTCGATCCCATTCAAGAGGATTGCCATCGCCTCGTTCTTGAGGCCTTGCGCCGCGACAATATCCCGCTCACCGACGGCCCCGCCGTCGAGCGTCTGATGGAGCAATTCACCCGCAACCCCGCGCCGCTCATCGTGCACGACCGCGACCGCGCCGGGCACCTCATTACCAAGGTGGTCGAGGCTGTCGACTACCGCATCCCCTTTATCCCCGACGACGCCCAAGCAGAGCAAGAAGAAGCCGCAGCCGAGAACATGCTCCGCGAGGCAGCCGCACTCGATCCGGCCAACTGGGATGCCCAGCGCATGTTGTGCGCCCTCACCGCCGACTCCAACGAGGAATACGTACAGTACTTGGTATCCAAGTGCGATGAAGTCGAACACGACCTGGCGCTCAAGATCGCCTCGGCGCAGGACCCCTACGAGCGCGAGGCTGCAGGCGACCTGACCCGCCGTCCCTACCTGCGCTGGCTTGCCGCCTTGGCATCGCGCGCGCTCATTAGCGGCCGCTACCGCATGTCGCTCGAAGCCGCAAACCGCAGCCTCGACTTTGCGCCCAACGACCCCGCCGGCGTCCGCCATACTGCGATGCTTGCCATGGCAAAGCTCGAATACCCCGCTGAGGAGCTCAAGCGCTTTCGCTCTGCCCACTCCGTCCCCTATCTCGCCAACACGCCGCTGCGCCGTCGTCCCAAGGATGCAGAACGCGACTTGGACCCGTGGACGCTCATCGCGCTGATGAGCGCTGCCTGGCGCGAGCTGGATTACGAGGGCGCCGAACACTACCTGCGTATCCTTGCGCGCTCGTGCCCGCACGCAGCCGAGGCGCTCTACTTCCAAACCGAGTTTCCCGATGGCGTCTATGCCCGCGTCAACGTGGGTGCAGGCTCCACCGACGAGCTCGTCCTTGCACTCTCCGAGGCGACGCCGGTACTGCAGGAGGGCCTGGGCGCACCCGACAACGCCAGCTTTGCCGCCTGGGTCGCCACCAACGACATCGTGCGCTCCCAGATCGACGAGCGCATACTGCGGGCGGCCGAGCAGGGCTTGCCGTTTAAGGGAGGAGACCTCTAATGGATCCGAGCGTCTACATCCCCGCCTACCTGGAGCGCACCTATCTGGCGTCGCACCCCGAGCTCACCGATGCAGCACGCGAGCTTGTCCATAACGACATTAGCGCGAATCCCCAAAAGTATGCGCAGTCCGAGCATGCTCAGGCGCTGCTGTCCTATGCCGGTGTTCATCGCCACCTGCTCGACGAGCTCCATCGCATCGAGGACATGGGCAGCGACGAGGAGTTTGAGCAGACGCGCAACCGCTTGTTCGACGATATGCGTGATGAGCTGCTCAAGATCGTCCGCATCGATGCGCTGGCCGTCGATGCCCAGCTGCTCGCCATCATTTTGGCGGACACGCCCGTCGACGCCTGCCTGGGCGACCTGATGAAGCTCGAGATGAGCACGGCCGACTACCTGCAACAGAGCGTGCCCGGGTTTGATATGGAGGCCCCGCACTACTGGGCCAATAATGTTTTGGCCGACGGTGTCACCGCAGCGGACCTTACCGTGAGCGAGCCGGCCCTTATCGGGTGGCTTCACACACTCGAGGCCATCTCGCAGCTGTGCATGGCGAGCGCTCGTTACCGCGCCGCCGCCAACTATTCTCGCCGTGTCCTTAAGACGGAGGGCTATCCCACCCGGGCCGCCGGCACCGTATTGCTTGCCCTCGCCCGCCTGGAAGACCAGGACGGCTTTTTTGCCCTGGCGCATCAGCTCGAGGAACAGGTGGGGGCAGACGCACTCGAAAACTCTCCTTGGTACCTGCTCGCCCGCACGATCTTGCTGTTCAAAACAAACAAGATGCGCCCGGCGACGCGCGCGCTGCGTGAGTTCGCTAACCGTTGCGAGGGTGGCGCGTTCTTCTTGCTGAATCCCATGTACCAGACACCGTACCTTCCCTGCCGGCCCGAGCCACGCGATCCCTGGGATCTTTCGCACCAGGCAGTTTGGGAGGCCGACGGCATTATCTCGGACACCCCCGACTTTGCCCCCTGGGCCAACGCCTGCGAAGATGTATCGCAGCTCGCCCAGGAATTTGCGCGCCGCTACGGCTTTTAGCGACGCGATCGCCCCGACCATGTCATTCACGTTAGGAACGACTTCATGAACTTCCGCTCATCTCTTGCCTGCACCTCGAGCGATATCGCCCGCTGGGGACTGCGCTCTGTCCTCAAACGCCAGGGTGGCGTGCTTCCCGGCCGCATCGCCATGAAGATCGACCCCGAGCTGCTAAGCGACCTCGCGAGCCTGGTCGACCGCAGCGTGGTGATCACCGGCACCAACGGTAAGACCACCACTTCGAACCTCATCGCCGACGCCGTTGCCGCCAGCGGCGCCACCGTGGTATGCAACCGCGCCGGCAACAACATGGAGCCGGGCGTGGTGGGCGCACTGCTCGAGGCGCGCAGCGGCCTCAAGCGAGCCGGCGGCGGCAAGCGCGTGGGCGTTTTTGAATGCGATGAGCTCTACACCGTGCGCGTCCTGCCCAAGCTCAAGCCGACGTACTTCGTGCTGCTCAACCTGTTCCGCGACCAGCTAGACCGCTACGGCGAGATCGACCATACCCAAGACGTCATTGCCCATGCGTTGGAGCTCTCTCCGGCAACAACGCTCATCTACAACGCAGACGACCCGCTGTGTGCCGCGATCGCCGCACGCGTTCCCAACACGAGCATCGCCTTTGGCATCGACGGCGCCACGGGCACCGAGTCCGATCGCATTAGCGACTCGCGTTTTTGCTCGCAGTGCAACGCGCCGCTGGAGTATGACTACGTGCAATACGGCCAGCTCGGCGCCTACCATTGCCCCTCGTGCGGCTGGGCCCGCCCTGCGCTTGTCCGTCGCGTGACGGACGTTGAGCTTACCTACGACGGCTACGAATTTGACTTGGTCTTTGGACCCAATACCGACGCACCCGCAACGCACATCGCCACACGCTACAACGGCCTGTACATGGTCTACAACGTTGCCGCCGCCTTCTTTGCGGCGCGCGAGATGGGCGTGGACGCGGCGCATCTGCAGCCCACGCTCGATGCCTACGTGCCAGCCGGCGGACGCATGGGCCGCTGGAACATTGCCGGCCGCACCGTCGAGGCAAACCTGGCCAAGAATCCCGTGGGCTTCGATCGACAGATTCAGTCCATTAAAACGGCAGGTGGCAGGCTCTGCGCCTTCTTCCTGAACGACAATGACGCCGACGGCCACGATGTCTCGTGGATCTACGACGTCGACTTTGAGCGCATCGCCGACACGCCGGGTCTTGTCGCCTTTGCCGGAGGCACGCGTGCGCACGACATGCAGGTACGCCTCAAGTACGCCGGCATCGATGCCGCGATTATCTCGGACGTCGCGCAGGCGATCGGCGCCGTGGCAGACGAGGCCGCCGATGACACCTTCTACGCCGTCGCCAACTACACGGCCTTCCCGCCGCTGGTCAAAGAGCTCGACGAGCTTAAGGGCGCCGATGCGAGCTCGGTTGTCTCCTGCGCCGTAACGCCCGCCGGTGGTAGCGCTGTCCCCACCGATATTGCGCCGGTCGAGCTTTCGCGCCCGTTGCGCATCGTCTACCTGTATCCCGATGCGCTCAACCTCTACGCCGACGGCGGCAACGTTATCGCGCTCGAACGCCGCTGCGCCTGGCGCGGCATTCCCGTGCGTGTGGACGAAGTCCACATGGGCGAAACGCTCGACCTGACCGACGCCGACATCGTTATGATGGGCGGTGGCTCCGATCGCGACCAGCTGGCGGTTGCACATGAACTGCTCGCTCAAAAAGACAAGGTCGCGGCCTATGTTGAGGATGGCGGCTCGCTGCTTGCCATCTGTGGCGGCTATCAGCTGCTCGGCCGTTCGTACTATATGGGCGAGGATCGCATCGAGGGTCTGGGCGTCATTGCCGCCGAGACTGTGCGTGGCTCCGACCGCCTGATCGGCAACGTCGCCGTCAAGACCGACCTGGCACCCGAGCCCTTTGTGGGATTCGAGAACCATGGAGGCCGCACCCTGCTCGATACAGAGGCCACGCCGCTCGGAACGTCCGTCGTCGCGGGCACCGGCAACAACGGCGACGATGGCTTTGAGGGCCTCATCTACAAGGGCGTCATCGGCACGTACCTGCACGGGCCGGCGCTACCCAAGAACCCCGAGCTTGCCGACTGGCTCATTACCCACGCCCTCGAGCGCCGCGGCGATGCGCAGGCCACAGCTCTGCTGCCGCTCAAGCCCCTCGACGACACCTACGAGCGCACCGCTCACGACGCCGCCATGAAGCTCCTCCCCTAACGCCCCACCACCACAAAGGGGACAGGCACCTTTGTGGCGATTTTGATCTGCCACGGCAGTTTGTCTCAATCTGTAACATTTAGACCGTTAAAAGTCGTCTTACTGTTACAGAATGAGATGTTCGTCCCGATGCCCGCCGTTTGTCTCGATCTGTAACACATAGAGCCGATTTGCCCGCCCAGATGTTACAGGTTGAGATGTTTGAAGATCGGGATAGAGAGTCGGCTCCTGTGTGGTGGTTTTCCAGTTTACCAACGATATACGCGCCGGCAAAAAAGTCTGCTATACTCTTTCCCGCTGTCCCCATCGTCTAGCGGCCAAGGACGCCACCCTTTCAAGGTGGATATCGCGGGTTCGAATCCCGCTGGGGGCACCACAGAATCTGTGAAGCCCGTTACCAATTCGGTAGCGGGCTTTTTGCTACCCATACGCCGGGATTCGAACCCCGAAGGCATAAAATCACACTGTCATCCAAGGGCCCGTGGACAAAAAATAGCAAATATGAGTACTGTTACCAATTTAGTAACAGCGATTTCATGCCATCAGAAGGCGATTTGGACACAAGGCGTCCTACGGCGGAGGAATTGCAGGCATTTATCAGCTAAGTACTTGGACATATGTTGCGTAACACTGCATATTTTGTAAAAAGATAATGCTACAGGGCTTGTAACAGTACTCATATTTGACGTTTTTGCCCACGGCCCCTTATTGCGTGGGCGAATCAGTTGCAAAGCGGGATCCAAAGCGTCCTTCGCAAACAAAAAGCCGGGGCCCACGCGATGCGGACCCCGGCTCAATACCGTGACGATATGTCGGTTACGTTCTACACGTAGAACAGAATGTCGTCGTAGGTCGGAACCGGCCAGTAGTCGGCGGCCACGATCTCCTCCATTGCGTCCACGGCGGCACGCAGCGTATCCATAGCGGGAACGACCTCGTGCGCGTATACGTTGGCCTGCTCCTGGCCATCGAGAGCCTCGGCCTTCTGATGTACGGCGTCGAGCGCCTTGATGGAGTCGTTGATGGCGGTGATACCGTTGCAGAGCTTGTTGAGCGTGTTCTGCTCGCACTGCATGGCGGCCTCAGCACCGGCGGCACGAATAGTCTCAAGGCCCTTAGCGACCTTGGTGGCATAGGCGGTAATGACCGGGCGATAGGTACGACGCGCCTCGCGAACCATCGTGGTAGCCTCGATGTTCATGAGCTTGTTGTACTTCTCGAGCTTGCAGTCATAGCGGCACTGGGCCTCGGCGCGGGTCAGGACACCCGTCTCCTCAAAGAGCGCAATGGCCTTATCGGAAACAAAGGCGGGAAGAGCGTCGGCCGTGGTCTTGTTGTTGGCAAGGCCGCGCTTCTCGGCCTCGATGGGCCACTCGTCGGAGTAACCGTCGCCGGAGAACAGGATGCGCTGGTGATCGGTCAGCACCTTCTTGCAGTACTCGAGCGCGGCGTCCTGGAACTTATCCTCGGGCGTACCCTCGAGTGCGTCGGCGAAGGACTTGAGCGACTTGGCCACGGCGGCATCGAGCACCAGGTTGGAGTCGGAGACGTTCTGCTCGGAGCCGCAGGCACGGAACTCGAACTTGTTGCCGGTGAAGGCAAACGGGGAGGTGCGGTTGCGGTCGGTGTTGTCCTGCATCAGCTTGGGCAGGGTATCGGCGCCCAGGTCGAGCACGCCGCGCGTGGCATGGACGGAAGCCTTGCCATCGATGATCTTCTCGACAACCTCGGTAAGCTGGTCGCCCAGGAAGATGGACATAATCGCCGGAGGAGCCTCGTTGGCGCCCAGACGATGATCGTTGCCGGCCGAGGCAACGGAGGCGCGCAAGAGCTCCTGATAGTTATCGACGGCCTCGATCACCGCGGTGAGGAAGACGATGAACTGCAGGTTATCGAGCGGAGTGTCGCCCGGGTCAAGCAGGTTCTCGGACTCGGTGCCAAGCGACCAGTTATTGTGCTTGCCCGAACCGTTGATGCCCTCGAAGGGCTTCTCGTGCAGCAGGCAGACCAAGTCGTGACGGGAGGCGATGAGCTTCATCTTCTCCATCATGACCAGATTCTGGTCGATGGCCTCGTTGACCTCGCCGTAGACAGGGGCGAGCTCATGCTGGCAGGGAGCGACCTCGTTGTGCTTGGTCTTGGCAGGAATGCCAAGCGCCCACAGTTCATCGTCCAGGTCCTTCATATAGGACGAGACGGTGGGGCGGATAGCGCCAAAGTAGTGCTCCTCGAGCTCCTGGCCCTTGCAGGGAGCAGCACCAAAGAGGGTGCGCCCGGTGATGACCAGGTCCCTGCGCTTGCGGTAAGCGTCCTTCTTGATCAGGAAGTACTCCTGCTCATCGCCCACGGAAGGAACGACCTTCTTGGGGGTCTTGCCAAACAGCGCCAGAACGCGCTTGGACTCACGCGAGAGCGCGGTCATGGAACGCAGCAGCGGGGTCTTCTTGTCTAGGGCCTCGCCCGTGTAGGAGCAGAAAGCCGTGGGGATGCACAGGACATCGTCCTTGATAAAGGCGGGGCTGGTGGGATCCCAAGCGGTGTAGCCACGGGCCTCGAAGGTGGCACGCAGGCCGCCGTTGGGGAAGCTCGAGGCATCAGGCTCGCCCTGGATGAGGTTCTTGCCCGTAAACTTGGTAATGGCGGTGCCGTCGTGGTTGGGCTCGAGGAAGCTGTCGTGCTTCTCGGAAGTAATGCCCGAAAGCGGCTGGAACCAGTGCGCGTAGTGCGTCGCGCCCTTGGAGATGGCCCAGACCTTCATGGCGTGGGCAACGGCGTTGGCCACATCCAGGTCGAGCGGCTCACCGTCCTCGAGGGTTGCAGCAAGGCGCTTCCAAATGTCCTTGGGGAGGTAGTCCTTCATGACTTCCTCAGAGAACACCATGGTCCCGAAGCGGTCAGTAAGTTCGGCCATACGGAACTCCCTTCGTATCGGCACCGCGTGAGAAGCGGTGTTGATTACTAACGAACGAGTCATAGATTAGGCTCGTCGTGTTTCCGCAACATTACCGTTATGTTGCTGTCACGAAACCAATCAATGAGGTTACCGCATCGCGGCGGCGTTGCCGCCCTCAACAGCCAATCAACTGTATAAATTGCAGACCTCTCCCCATGGTTTAAGGGTAGTCAATTTGGGATGGGGCTCTATTAACTGGTATTTCGCATCAGATACCAGTCTTTATAGCCCCATCCCAGATTGACCGCTCTGCTATAGGGAATGTCGATAGCAAGGCATCTTTGATTGGTATCCCCGAATAGCGAGTGAAACTCCACCGTGACACAGTGGTGCTGTAGAATCCTTACAACACATCACACTATTACGTATCTAAAGGAGCACGATATGCGCGTCGACGAGGTTTTTAAGCAGGCAGCATCCCAGGGCACCGCACCCGTTTCGTTTGAGATGTTCCCGCCCAAGGGCGAGC
>CABQHR010000059.1 GCA_902463875.1 uncultured Collinsella sp. | reverse complement strand
GCTTTATCATCCACAACGGCGAGATCAACACCCTCAAGGGCAACGTCAACTGGATCCGCGCCCGCGAGCCCAACCTGTACAGCCCCGTGCTCCAGCACGATCTTGAGCGCGTGATGCCTATCATCAACCGCGAGGGTTCCGACTCCGCGATTCTGGACAACGTGCTCGAGTTCCTGGTCATGAACGGTCGCCCGCTCACGCGCGCCGCATCTATGCTGCTGCCCGAGCCGTGGGACCATAACGACAGCCTGAGCGAGGAGCGCCGCGCCTACGACGCCTACCAGTCCATGCTCATGGAGCCGTGGGACGGTCCGGCCGCCATCGCCTTTACCGACGGCCGCACCCTGGGTGCCGCCCTCGACCGCAACGGCCTGCGCCCTGCCCGCTACTACGTGACGCGTGATGGCCGCTTTATGCTGGCGAGCGAGGTAGGCACCATCGAGGTGCGCCCCGAGAACATCCTGACGAGCGGCTGCCTGGGACCGGGCCAGATGCTCGAGGTCGACTTTGCCCGCGGCCGCGTGATCTACAACGACGAGCTGCGCGCCCGCTACGCCAAGGAAAAGCCCTACCGCGATTGGATCGCCGAGGAGACGCTGACCGTCGACGCGCTCGACGAGCCCGCCGCGCCCGCGCCCGCCGAGGATGCCGAGGTGCCCGCCGCCGTGCGCATGGCCAAGCTCGGCTATCACTGGGATGATGTTGACGAGGTCGTGCGCCCCATGGCCCAGCAGGGCAAGGCCCCGCTCGCCTCGATGGGTATCGATGCGCCGTTGGCCTGCCTGTCCAAGAAGACGCGCTCGTTCTACGACTATTTCTATCAGCTGTTCGCTCAGGTCACGAACCCGCCGATCGACGCCCTGCGCGAGCATATGGTCACCTCGACCACGCTCTACCTGGGCAACCACGGCAACCTGCTCGAGGATTCCCGCACGGCCTGTCAGCTGGTGCGCCTGGAGCGCCCGCTGCTGAGCGAGGAGGAGTTCGACCGCATTTGCGCGATTGACCGTGTTGGCTTTAAGACCCGTCGTTTCCGTGCCGTGTACCGCCGTGACGCCGGCGAGGGCGCGCTGCAGGCCGCACTCAAACAGCTTGCCGAGGACGTTGAGGCCGCGGTTCGCGATGGCGTGAACATCGTGGTGCTGAGCGACCGCGCTGCTGCGGGCGAGGTGCCCGTGCCGTCGCTGCTCGCTGTGGGCTGCGTGCACAACCACCTGATCCGTGCCGGCGTGCGCACCTTTGCCGATATCGTGGTGGAGTGCGGTGACGCCGTGTCCCCGCACGACTTCGCGGCGCTGGTGGGCTACTCCGCGAGCGGCATCTATCCGTACAACGCGCACGCGTGCATCCGCGATCTGGCGGCACGCGGCGACCTGGACGTGACGGCCGAGCAGGGCATCGCCAACTACAACAAGGCTGCGACTGCCGGCATCGTCTCCATCATGTCCAAGATGGGCATCTCCACGGTGCAGAGCTACCATTCGGCGCAGATCTTCGAGGCCGTGGGCTTTACGCCGGAGTTCGTCAACGCATACTTTGCCGGTACGGTGAGCCGTGTTGGTGGTATGGGTGTCGAGGACGTTGAGCGCGAGCAAAACGAGCGCTACGACGCCGCGCTCGCTATCCTTAAGAGCCCGGCTCCCGATCAGCTGCCCACGCTGGGTCTGACCAAGTGGCGCCCGCTCGGCGGCGAGGATCACCTGATCGACCCTCAGACCGTCTACCTGCTCCAGACCGCCTGCCGTGAGGACAGCTACGACACCTTTAAGGAGTACAGCGCCCGTCTGCACCGTACCGGCCGTGCCGTGCGCCTGCGCGACTTGCTCGACTTTGATGCCAGCGGCCGCACGCCGGTTTCGCTCGACGAGGTCGAGCCCGCGCTCAACATCGTCCGCCGCTTTAACACCGGCGCCATGTCGTACGGCTCCATCAGCAAAGAGGCGCACGAGTGCATGGCCATCGCCATGAATCGCCTGCACGGGCGCTCCAACTCGGGCGAGGGCGGCGAGGACCCGCGTCGCGAGACCCCGCTGGCCAACGGCGACTCCAAGAACTCCGCGATCAAGCAGGTGGCAAGTGCGCGCTTTGGCGTGACGAGCCGCTATCTGTGCAGCGCCTTTGAGATTCAGATTAAGATGGCCCAGGGCGCCAAGCCCGGCGAGGGCGGCCACCTGCCCGGCAAGAAGGTCTACCCTTGGATTGCCGAGGTCCGTCAGTCCACGCCCGGCATCGGCCTGATCTCGCCTCCGCCGCACCACGACATCTACTCTATCGAGGACCTGGCCGAGCTCATCTTCGACCTTAAGAACGCCAACCCCGGCGCGCGCGTGTCGGTCAAGCTGGTCAGTGAGGCCGGCGTCGGCACCATCGCCACCGGTGTGGCCAAGGGTGCTGCCGACAAGATCTTGATCAGCGGCCACAACGGCGGCTCGGGTGCCGCTGCGCGCGACTCTATCTGGCACGCCGGTCTGCCGCTGGAGCTCGGTCTTGCCGAGGCTCAACAGACGCTGCTGCAAAACGGCCTGCGCTCGCGTGTGGTGCTCGAGGCCGACGGCAAGCTCATGGACGGCACCGACGTTGCCGTCGCCTGCTTGCTGGGCGCCGAGGAGTTTGGCTTTGCGACCATGCCGCTCATCTCCATGGGCTGCCTCATGCAGCGCGACTGCCAGCAGGACACCTGCCCGGCCGGCATCGCTACGCAAAACTGCCGCCTGCGTCGCGGCTTCCGCGGCAAGCCCGAGCACATTGAGCACTTTATGCTCTTTGTTGCCGAGCAGCTGCGCGAGGTCATGGCGAGCCTGGGCTTCCGCACCGTCGACGAGATGGTCGGCCATCCCGAGTGCTTGCGCCAGATCGAGGTCCCGGGCAACCGTAAGGCCAACCTGCTCGATCTGTCGCCCGTGCTGGCGAGCGCGACCTGCGAGTTCGGTGCCCACATTCCGGGTGCCGACGGTCGTCACTTCCTGCCGCAGATGGCCGCGGACAGCGAGCTCGACAAGACGCTCGACTCCACGCTGTTCGTGCCCTATACGGCCGATGCCCGTGCCCACTTGCGTCCGATTCGCTTCCGCGCTGATATCGCCAACGTCAACCGTTGCGTGGGCACCATCCTGGGTAACGCGGTGACCAAGGCACATCCCGAGGGCCTGCCCGCCGGCTCCATCACCATCGATTGCGATGGATCGGCCGGTCAGAGCTTTGGCGCCTTCCTGCCGCGCGGCATTACGCTCAACGTGTGCGGCGACGCCAACGACTACTTTGGCAAGGGCCTTTCGGGCGGCGAGGTGTCGGTGCGCCCCAACCCGCATGCGACCTATAAGTTCGACGAAAACATCATCGTGGGCAACGTTGCGTTCTTTGGCGCCACGAGCGGCCGTGGCTTCATCAACGGCCTGGCCGGCCAGCGCTTTGGCGTACGCAACTCCGGTGCCACCGTGGTGGTCGAGGGTTGCGGCAACCACGGTTGCGAGTACATGACGGGTGGCCTGGCGCTCATCCTGGGCGAGGTCGGGCAGAACTTCGCTGCCGGCATGACGGGTGGCGTGGCTTATGTCTTTGACCAGTACGGCACGCTCGATGCCCGCGTGAACCACGAGAGCGTCGAGCTCAAGGCCCCGACGGCCGGCGAGCTGGAGCAGGTCCGTGCGCTCATCCAGGAGCACGTGGACGCGACGCAGAGCCCGCGCGGCATCAAGCTGCTCTACAGCTTTGAGACGATGAGCAAGCACTTTGTGAAGGTCATTCCGACCGAGTACGAGCGTGTGCTGGCGATTGTCGCCGCCGCCGAGGCCGTCGGCAGGACGCATGCGCAGGCCGAGGAGCTGGCGTTTGACATTGTGACCGGTCGCGCGAGCGCCGCGGATGTCGATCGCTTTGATGTGGCGGGCGGTGCTGCTGGCGCTGCGTCTGTGGCTGCCAGCTCTGTTGCTTCGACCAAGAAGGAGGCGTAAGTGCCATGGGTAAGCCCGGTGCTTTTCTTGATATCGATCGTGTGACCCACGAGCTTCGCCCCGTGGAGGAGCGCAGCCGTGATTTCGATCCGCTGTACGTTGAACTCGACGACGATGCACGCCGTGCCCAGGCGAGCCGCTGCATGATGTGCGGCGTGGCGTTTTGCCAGATGGGCGCGAGCTTTGGCAAGGCACGTCCGAGCGGCTGCCCGCTGCACAACTTGATTCCCGAGTGGAACGAGCTGGTGTACCGCGGCCGCTGGGATGAGGCTGCCGAGCGCCTGTCGCTCACCTCGCCCATGCCTGAGTTCACGAGCCGCGTGTGCCCGGCGCTGTGCGAGGCCGCGTGCAACCTGGGCTCGGTCGACGGCCAGCCCACGACGATTCACGATAACGAGCGTGCGATCAGCGACCATGAATGGGCAAACGGCGGCCCGCGCCGCTTTGAGCCGGCGGGGGAGGGCGCACCCACGGTTGCCGTGGTGGGCTCCGGTCCTGCTGGTCTGGTGGCTGCATGGGAGCTTGCGCGTCGCAGCGCCCGCGTGACGGTGTTTGAGCGCGACGACCGCCCCGGCGGCCTGCTCATGTACGGCATTCCCAACATGAAGCTCGAGAAGTCTGTGGTCGAGCGTCGCGTGGCGCTCATGCGCGAGCTGGGTATTGTGTTCGAGCTGGGCGCCGACGTGAGCGATCCCAAGGTTACCGCCAGGCTCGACGACTTTGACGCCGTCGTGGTGGCTGCCGGCGCCCGTGCTCCGCGTGGGCTTTCGGCTGCGAACATTGATGCCCCGGGCGTGGTGTATGCCGTGGACTACCTGACGGCTTCGACCGTCTCGGTGCTCGATGGCGGTGAGCCTGCTATTGACGCGCGCGGCCTGGACGTCGTGGTCATTGGCGGTGGCGATACCGGCAACGACTGCGTGGGTACCGCGGTGCGTCAGGGCGCGCGCAGCGTGCGCCAGTTTGAGTTCTTGCCGGCTGCGCCCGATAAGCGCGCGGCAGGCAACCCCTGGCCGCAGTGGCCCAACGTTAAGAAGACCGATTACGGCCAGCAGGAGGCTATCGCTGCAATGGGTGGCGAGATGCGTACCTGGGCCGTGGATACACTCGAGGTGCTGCTGGACAAGAAGGGCGCGGCCGCGGGCCTGCGCGTGGTCGATCTGGACTGGTCGGCGGGAAAGCCCGAGCGCATCGCGGGCTCCGAGCACGAGGTGCCGGCGCAGCTGGTGCTCATCGCCTGCGGCTTTACGGGTCCGGAGCACGGCGTGTTCGATGCGGTGAGCGTGCCTGTTGCCACCGCTGGTCGTCCGCTGCCGGTGATGGCTGCTGAGGGTTCGCATCTCGCGGCTCGCACGGAGGGTGTCGCCGCGGATGCCGCGCCGGTGTATGTTGCCGGTGACGCTCGCAACGGCAGCTCGCTCGTGGTGAACGCCATGGCCGATGCCCTGGCCTGCGCAGCCGAAGTCGCCGAGGCGCTGGAGCTGTAAAGTAGTCATTTAAGAACGTCCCCAATGACTAGCCTTTTTTGTCTAGTCGTTGGGGACACTCTTTGCGAGCAATTTGCTCGTTTGTCGATGTGCGGGTGTTCATTTGTCGACTTCTTGGGCTGTGGTCACCTGTTGTTTCTGTGGTGGCTGCGGGCATCTGGCTCAAAAGGGCGGGTCGGCCGTCTATGTTTACCTGCGGTTTTGTCGCGGCGCGCATTTTCGGTCAAGCTTTTCGTCAGGTGTTTGGTCAGCATCTGGTTTGCAGTCGGAGGCCTATTTTGCCCGTGCTGGTCGTGGCTGCCCACCCTCCTCGTAAGCTCAAATTGAGGTCCATCAGTTTGAGGAGGATGCCATGACTGACCACGCTTTAGACCGAGCGCAGCTAGCCGAAGCCGTCGGCAACGATATTGCCGACATGGCCCATTTTTGGATGCTGCGGAAGTTTCAATTCCTGGAGCCGGCGCGCGAACAGTTCGAGATCATTGTCGACCCGTGGCTCAGCTATTGCACCGAGCCTTCGCAAAACGAAATCATGGCCTACAACATGGCATTTACCGATTGGCTGCTCTTCGAGCGCCCCTATCGCCATGGCAAAACGCTGCTCGAGCTATATGTTGACGAGCCGCCGGCATCGCTTTCGCCTGCCTCGCTCAAGCGGCTCGAGCAGGTACGCGACACGCAGTATTTCTCGCGCTTTGGCATTTTGGACAAGGATCCTGCGTCCGGCATGGTCGTGCTGAAGGACACGCGCACCGATCATCGCTTTGATGTCTACGACCCGCATATCGTGCAGAAGGAGCATTGGAGCGACGGCGCGATTGCGGTGCGCCTCGCCTGCGTCGACGATGCCTGGCTTACGGCGGGACAGCTCTACCTGTATGACATCGCGCACCTGAACGACACGGCGGTCGACGGGCCGGGTGCGGTGCATCCCGAGGACCTGCAGGACGGCTTTGACACCTCGTGTATCAGCTTCTTCTTGCGGCTGGTCCGCGACATCATGGGCGCCCAGGGGCGGTACGTAAGGTCGCTCAACATCTACGAGCAGGAGTGGGAGTAGGGGATGGGTAGTTGTCGCCTGCCCTGCCTTTTGCCTTTTTGTCTCGATCTGTAACGTTTGGGGACAAAAAACCGGTCTACCTGTTACAGAACGAGACGAATGCTTGGGCGCCGCTGGTTTGTCTAAATCTGTAACGTTTAGGGGCCTGGAGAACGTCTAACTGTTACAGATCGAGACGTTTGGCACCTGGCTGGGGGAATGTCTCAATCAGTAACATCTACAGGCCAAAAATCGGTCTTCCTGTTACAGATCAAGACATTTGTCAGCGGAGGCAACGGTGACGATGGTCCATTTGTCCGATGTGGTGGTGATGGAAGTGTCTAATACCGTTTTCAAGCACAAGCATACGACTCGCAACACGTTGGCGCGGAATAGGATGCTCGCGCGACTCACGGAGGCGACCGAGCAAGGTGCGCTGCTCGCAACGCATGACAATGCCGAGCTCATGTGGCTGCGGCGTCATGTTGGAACCGACGATATCGCGGAACCCGAGCCGTATTTGTTCTGCTTTCAACATGATTGGGATGCGCTGACGCCGACGGAGCGAGCGCTGCGGGCCATCAAAGGGCTTGCGGAGTTTCATCCGGACTGGGTGTTTTGGGGTTACGACGCGGCCCTTTTGTGGGGTCTGGAGGTGCCGAATGATCTGCTCGGGCCGCGATTTCTTGTTAAGACAGGTTGCTCGGTGCCGCTGAGTGCAGGATGTCGGCTGTTGCGTCCGCAGGCGGCGGGTGCGCTTGAACAAGCCGGCGGCGTGCGGGTGACGTCGTTTTGGCGCACGGTGGAGGATTGCTTGCTGCGTGCGCCGTTCTCCTACGGGTTGGCGATTGCCGATTCTGCGTTGCGAGCAAAGGGCGTATCGCGCGATGGCCTGTGCGAGCGCCTCCGCGCCGATTGTGAAGGCAGACGAGGGTATCGCAGAGCGCAGGTGATCGCGTCGTATGCGGACGGGCTGTCCGAGAATGGCGGCGAGTCTCGCTTTCGGGCGTTCTTTATTGCATACGGTTTTCCGGTGCCAGAGTTGCAGGTGGAGTTTCGCGACCCGCTTGATTCGAATCAGGTATTTCGGGTTGATTATTTTTGGAGGCTCGAGGACGGGACGTGCGTGATTGGCGAGCTCGACGGAAAGGGGAAGTACACCTTGCAGAGCGGCGAGGGTCGGGAGTCGGTTGACCCATTCGTGGCAGAGCGTCAGCGGGAATCTCATCTGACAATGCTCGGACACAAGGTGCTTCGGTTTACGTTCGATGAGCTCAAAGACCCGGGGAAGCTGGTCGAGAAGATGAGGTTGGCGGGTATTCCTCGGCAGGTTGAATTGGCTGAGGAGTGGAGATGCCAGTGGTATGGGCGCTGAGAGGTTTTTTCTCGATCTGTAACGTTTAGAGGCTGTTTGAGCTCGTAATTGTTACAGATCGAGACAAGCCGGTGAAACGCCGACCGAATGTCTCGATCTGTAACATCAAGGGGCCTAATAACCCTGTACCTGTTACAGATCGAGACATTTCCCTGGTGTCGCTGGGGTGGGACTGCAACGTGTTCCGTCTCCCCACATCCCCTCTTCCTTCCGTTAACCGATGCGTCTGCAGCAATCCAGCGGGACTAGGTGATAATGGACAAATGTTCAAGTTAATCGTGAGGGAGGAGCTCGATATGGCATCTGCCGATCGTTCCACGTTGTTTATCAATGCGACTATTCTGGATGGTTCGGAGCATATGGAGCCGCAGCCCGATATGGCCGTGACTGTTGAGCGCGGCATCATCACCTGGATGGGGCCGAGTGCTGTGGCGCAGGCGCCTGCAGGTGCCGAGGTTATCGACCTGGGTGGTGCGTATCTCGTGCCCGGTCTCATCAATATGCACGTGCACCTGTGCGGCTCGGGCAAGCCTGTCTCGGCCGGCGATGCGGGAGCGCTGATGAAGAAGCTCGATAATCCCGTGGGCCGTGCCATCGTCCGCCGCATCCTCAAGGGCAGTGCCCAGCAGCAGCTGGCAAGCGGCGTGACCACAGTGCGCGGCGCGGGCGACCCGCTGTTTGCCGACATTGCCGTGCGCGACGCTATCGACGCCGGCAAGTATCAGGGTCCGCGCCTGGTAGCGCCGGGAACGGGCGTCACGGTGCCGGGCGGCCATGGCGCGGGCTTGTTCGCCCAGGTGGCCAACAGCCTCGTCGAGGCAGCCGAGCAGGTGCGCGATCTGTATGCGCGCGGTGCCGATGTCATTAAGCTGTTCGTAACGGGCGGTGTGTTCGATGCGACCGAGGTGGGCGAGCCGGGCGTGCTGCGTATGCCGGTGGAGGTTGCCGCGGCGGCGTGCAAGGCGGCGCACGAGGTGGGTCTGCCGGTTATGGCTCATGTCGAGAGCACCGAGGGCGTGAAGGCCGCGCTTGAGGCCGGGGTCGACACGATCGAGCACGGTGCCCCGATGACGCCCGAGATCCTGGAGCTGTATCGCGGCGCCGCGGGCACACAGCTCGAGGGACGCGCGCCGAGCGTGACCTGCACGATCAGCCCGGCGCTGCCGTTTGTATTGCTCGACCCGGAAAAGACCCATTCGACCGATACACAAAAGAAGAACGGCGACATCGTGTGCTCGGGCATCATCGAGAGCGCCCGTGCCGCACTGGAAGCTGGCATTAAGGTGGGCCTGGGCACGGACTCAAGCTGCCCGTTCGTGACGCAGTACGACATGTGGCGTGAGGTTGCCTATTTTGCCAAGTATGTCGGTGTGAGCAACGCCTTCGCGCTGCATACGGCTACGCAAGTCAACGCCGAGCTGCTGGGGCTGGGCGGCGAGACCGGTACGATCGAGTGCGGCAAGGCCGCCGATATCCTGGTGACGCGCAAGAATCCGCTCGATGACCTGTGCGCTCTGCGTGAGCCGACGCATGTGATGTGTCGCGGTGATCTGGTACGCAAGCTCAAGGTGAAGCGTATTCCCG
>CABQHR010000058.1 GCA_902463875.1 uncultured Collinsella sp. | reverse complement strand
CCTCGGTTTCACATCGAAACAGTTCAAACGTAACGATATTACCATCCCACCGCGCAAGTGCAAAAAAGAGGGCCGGCACAATGCCGGCCCTTCAGCGAATTTGCACGTAATTGCGCATGAATTTGACCTGAAGACAACTCGTTACTTGTCGTCATCGTCCATGGAGCCGTCGATGCCGGTTTTGGTGTCGTCGTCCGTATTGGAATCGTCATCCTTGGCGAAGGGATTCTTGAAGAAGCCCGTGGCATCGGGCTGCAGGTCCGAAAGCTTGATCCAAGGATTATAGAGCTCGGGCTTGGGCATAGCTTTAGCCTCGGGCGCAGTCTCGTTACCGATCAGCTCGGACTCATAGATGAACGTATCGTCCCCAAGCGCGTCGTAGGCGGCGACCGGGTTGCCCTCGGCATCGCGATACGGCGTGCCCTTAAACACGGCGCCGTCATAGGCAACAAGCTGGCGGCCGGTCTCATTCTCGAAGTAGTACACAAAGATGCCCTTGAGGGCCGCACACAGCGGGATAGCAATAATCATGCCGATGGGGCCCATGAGTGCCGAGCCAATAACGAGCGCCGTGAGGCTCATGATGGGATGCACCTGCACCGAGCTCTGCATGACCTTAGGCGAAATCACATTATCGGTGACGTTTTGCGCGACCATCGTCACGATGAGCGTCCACAACGCCAACATGGGGCTGAACATGAAACCGAGCACTGTGGCGATTGCCGCGCTCACCCAGGGGCCGACGACCGGAACCAAATGCATGATGCCGGTAAAAATAGCCATGAGCGCCGCATACGGATGGCCGATAATCATAAAACCGATAAAAGCGAGGAAACCACCGCAGATGGACGTCACGACCATACCGCGCATGTAGCCACCGACAGAGCGAGAAAGGATGGCGACCATAAAGCGGTACGAAGTCTCCTTCTCCTGACCGATGATGGTGCAAATCTCGTGGTGCATGCGAGGGTAGTCGCAGGCCATCCAGTAGGCAAGCACCAGACCAAGGAAGATCACGAACAGCTGCGAGGCCGTATTGGTGATGAGCGGGAACACACCGCGGCCAAGCTCGGCAGCAATCTGAGACACATACTTCGATGCCACGGTAACCAGCGACGAAAGATTATTGTCCAAATACTCCATGAGCGGCGTGTTGTTGAGCGTCTTGACATGCGAGACCATCTCGTTGAGGTCGCCACCCGCAACACGAAGCTGCTCAGGCAGACGGCTCAGGACTTCCATGATCTGACCAAAAAGAATCGGCGACAAGATGCAAACAACACCGACGAGCACGGCAACAACAACAATAAGCGCGATAAGCGAACCGATGCCACGATTCACGCCATGGTGCTCGAGCCAGTTGGTGATCGGGGACATCACAAAAGCAATGATGGAACCAACAGCGAGAAACTCGATAACCGGTGCCAGGATGCCCATAAGGTTAAAGATGACAGCAGCGATGACAATGCAGCCGACAACAGCCCAAATGCGAAGCGTCAGAATGCGGGTATCGCGCAGCGTGCGGTCGGTTTGTTGGGGGTGCTCACTCATGAACGAATCATCACTCCGTCGGGGTCAATCTTATCCTGAATCTTCTTGAGGGTGCGGCGCAGCAGGCGCGAGACCTGCACCTGCGAGATGCCCAGCTTCTTGGCGATCTCGATCTGGGTCATGCCCTTCACAAAGCGCAGCTCGATGACTTCGCGCTCGCGCGGCGAGAAATCGCGGATGGCCTCTTCAATGACCAGACGGTCATCGGTAAAGTCGAGCTCGTTGTCGTCGTCGGCGTAGCGGTCAAGAATCGAGGGCGCATCGTCGGAATCGGACGCACCAGGAGCCTCAATGGGCACCGAGGTGTAGGCCGAGGACGATTCCATGGCTTCGAGCACCTCGTCGACGGTCACGCCAAGGTAATCGGCGATTTCCTCAACCTTGGGCGAACGCTGTAGCTCGTTGGTGAGCTTATCGGTAGCCTGGTTAACCTTGGCCGAGAGCTCCTGCAAGCGACGGGGCACGCGCACGCTCCAGCCTTTGTCGCGGAAGTGGCGCTTAATCTCACCCAAGATGGTGGGCGTGGCAAACGTCGTGAACTCGAGCCCGCGCTCAGGATCAAAGCGGTCGATAGCCTTGAGCAAGCCCAGATAGCCGACCTGCAAAAGGTCATCGAGCGGCTCGCCGCGGTTCTTAAATTTGTTGGCAAGAAACCTTACCAGGTTCATATGGGACATGACGAGCTGCTCGCGAGCATCCGGATCACCGGTCTCCTTATAACGACGAAACAGCTCGCGGGTTTTCTCCTTGTCCCAAGCGGTCTTGCCGCTCCGGGAACGTTCGGTCATATTAGATATCCGCCTTGAGGTCGAGGGAAAGCGTTAGGGGCGCCGCAGTCTTTTCGTAGGAATCGCACACGCTTGCAAGAATGAGCTCGGCATACACAGCAGCTTGGTCATCCTCGTCGACGGTGGCCTGGTCCCCAAAGGTAAAGGTCATCCCAACATGGGTCTCGTCGACATCGAATTGAATGGTTATGTCGTCGCAGTCGACCGCAGTGCACCCAAAGATGAAGGCTTCCTCGGCAGCCATACGGATGTCCTCGATACGATCGACGGACATAGAGCACAGGGCGCCGACGTTGGCGGCCGTCATGCGCACCAAGCGCGCGAGACGCGGATCGCCGGCAACGCTCAGCGTGATGGGGCAGGTTGCTTCGCTACTCATCGCAGGACTCCTCGAAGGTCTCGGCGGGTGTGTAGGTGTAATACTGAGTCGGCTTGCCAACAGGCTTCTGGCCATCATCGTCGCCCGCGGCGGCCTCGTCCCCGGCTTCGCCAATCAGGACGCGCTCGGTCGGGTGCTCGGCTTCGGCGGCAGAGGAAAGCTTGCGCTCGGCGTCGGCCGCGGGAGCCTTCACCTTGTTAATGAGTTTCTGCACGGCACCTGCCGCAGAATCAGTCACGCTCGACACAGCATTGCTGGCCTCGGCCATGCTGCCCGTAACCTCGGAAATATCGCGAACCACGGCCTCAACTTCTACGAGATTGGAGGTAAGGGCATCGACGGCAGTCTTGCTTGACTTAAGTAGTGGCTCCATCTGGGCAAGTGCCGGCGTAAGCTCGTCAACGGCGCCATCAAGCTTTGCCACCACGGGCTGCGCCTCGGCAATCGTATTGTTGAGGTCGGTTACCGTCTTGTCGAGCGAGTCGACAACGGTGCGGGTCTTGCGCAGGGTAAGCGCGAGCTCAACGATAGCCCACACGCCGGCAACGGCGAGCAGCAGCAAGGCGATTTGAATGGGACTCATACAAGCCTCCCAAAGGAATCGAAATACAGACGTTGTTCATGGTACCCCAAAGGGGACGGAAGATTCCCAAAAGCTTACTTTGGCGCCCTGCCGCTACGGTCGCGCTCGCTTTGCTCCACACGCCATTCTTCCCAACCGCGGCCGGCAGGCTGCCAAAAGGCACCACGCTCCAGGCCTTCGGGCAAATAGCGCTGGTCGACCCAACCTTCGGGATAATCATGCGGGTACTTGTATACACCGTACTCGTCGCTGCCGGGACGGTGACGATCGCGAAGATAGCTGGGCACCTCACGAAGGCCACTGCTATGGATATCGGCCAGCGCCGCATCGATCGAAGCCTCACACGCGTTGGATTTAGGCGCCAAGCACACATAGAGTGCAGCCTGAGCCAGGTTAATGCGGCACTCGGGATAGCCAATGACCTCGGCAGACTTAAATGCGGCATGCGCCACCAAAAGCGCCTGCGGATCGGCGTTGCCAACATCCTCAGAAGCCTGAATCATAATGCGGCGGGCGATAAACTTGGGGTCCTCCCCCGCGTCGATCATGCGCGCAAGCCAATAGATCGTGGCATCGGGGTCACTGCCGCGCATGGACTTGATGAACGCACTGATAATGTCGTAGTGCATGTCGCCGTTTTTGTCATAGGTAAAGCCACGACGCGGATTGGCAATCTTTACGTCATCCACGGTGATGGGATAGCGCTCCCCCGCCGCCGGAGCCGGCGTCCCCTCGGTATCGGGACGCGTGACGGCGATCTCGCTCGCCAGCTCGAGCGTCGTGAGCGCCGAGCGAGCGTCGCCCGCAGCCAGAGTGCAGATGGTCTTAACCGCATCATCATCGGCTGAGAACTTACCGTTTAAACCCTGCGGTGCCTCGAGCGCACGCTCAATGAGCGTAGCGATATCCTCGTCTTTAAGATGCTCAAGCTCTACCACGCGGCCACGCGACAACAGTGCTGAGTTGACCTCGAAGTACGGGTTCTCGGTCGTGGCGCCGATCATAATGACGGTACGGTTCTCAACCGCATGCAGCAACGCATCCTGTTGCGACTTCGAAAAGCGATGAATCTCGTCGATGAATAGAATGGTGCGACGGTCGTAGGTATTCAGGCGCGTCTTGGCCTCGTCAATCACGCGGCGCAAGTCCTTCACGGTGCCCGTCACGGCGCTGACCTCGACAAACTCGCTCTTGGTATGGTTGGCGATAATGTGGGCCAGCGTCGTCTTGCCCGTACCGGCCGGCCCGTACAAAATCACGCTCGACAGCACGTCATGCTCAATCGCGGCACGCAGCCATGAGCCCTTACCGACGGCCTTTTGCTGGCCCACATACTCATCAAGCGTGTTGGGGCGCATGCGCACCGCAAGCGGCGCATTCTGAAAGGAACGCTCGCGCGTCGAAGCAGAAAAAAGGTCGTCCATAGCCATCCCGTGCATCAATCAAAATCGTTGTTGACCAACAGTATACCGAAAGGATACGAACTACCGTTCGTTAATATAGGTGCGGTGCGGAAACTTTAGACCCGGGAACAGCTTACTCGTCAGCTCGCAGAAATAGCCATCCGTCATGCTCGCAATGTAATCCACCACGGCTTGGTCCTTATCGTCCTGCCATGCATAGGTACGATCGTAGTAGGAAAGCTGCTGCTCAATGCGCGAAATGTGGTGCTTAAAGATGTAGGAGGACTCGTCGCCTTCGTTTATATCCTGCAGGCAACGGTCGTAGAGCTTTTCGAACGCCTCGCGCAGCTCCGCTTCAGAGTCGCCTTCGATACCGCCCTTACTATAGATCTTCTCGTAGTTCTCGCGCTTAGCGCGGCGGATTTCCTTGAACAAGTCCTCGCTCATCTCGATACGCGGTTTGCCGTAGCTATGCTCCACGATATCAATGGAAGCGTGCGTAAGAATCCAGCTGTTGTACGCACCGCCCAGGCCATCGTCAAAAGCATCGGGCGACAGCAGGCCTGCCGCAATGGCATCCTGGCGATCACGCCCCACGTAGGCAAGGATATCCGAGATGCGAACCACGCAGCCCTCGAGCGTCATGGGGCGCAGGTGTTCAATCGCGCTATAGCCCGTGGCGATGCAGTCCTCGACCGTCAGATCGAACTGGTCAAAGGAGCCCATATCCGAAAGCTCAAACACGCGTTGCTCGTACTCGCCGTTATGGCATAGCACGCCGTCGAGCGCCTGGAGCGACACGTTGCGACCGTACAGGGCATCGAGCACGCGCACCGACTGCACGTTATGGAAAAAGAAGCGGCCGGTACGCTCATGATAGATATCGTTGAGGAATCGCTCGCCGGCATGGCCGAAGGGCGTGTGGCCCAAGTCGTGGCCTAAGCCAATTGCCTCAATGAGATCGCAGTTGAGCCCCAAGGCGCGACCGATATCGCGCGCAATGCGCGAGACAAGCTGCACGTGCAAACCACGGCGCGACAGATCATCATTGCTACGGAAGCTAAAGACCTGCGTTTTACCAGCATATCGGGCATACGCGGGCAGATGGAGAATCTTTTCGGCATCGCGCATAAATGCCGGACGCATGAGCGTGCCCTCGTCTGAGGCTCGATCAATGCGACGGATGACCTGGTCATCGTCGCAACGGTACGGGTTGACATAGCCCAAAGCACGATCTGCGGCAATGCGCTCGACAAGTTCGGGCGATAACGACGAGGGAATACGGTCCATGCGCGCCTTAATGACGGCCGTTTCTTGGTTAGTTGCCATGGCATGCTCCTTAAGAAGGATGCGCAATCGGTTACAATGTGCAGCCCACGACCTCGATTATGGCAAAAATCGGCACCAAAAATGGGAGCAATGGCAAGGAGCGCGATTTTGTGATGAGGCAGGAGAGGGCAAGGACCAGGAGCGCGGCGGCAAATGCCACGACGCCACCCATAGGGTCGAGCGTGCAAAGCGCGAAGAGTGCCTTGGCATCACCCATGCCGATGCCCGGGGTTTGACGGAGGCGTCGCCAGAGGGACTCGGTCAACGCGAGAGAAAGGTACACGATGACCGCAAGACCAGCGTGGTCAAGTGTCGTGTTCAAGCCCGCATCCAGCCACACGCCCGCAAACGCCGCCACGGCACACGCAGCCGCAAGCGCGTTGGGAAACCGCCGCTCACGGGCATCGATCACCGCACCGGCAAAGGCGCAGATCCAAAATGGGATATAGACCACAGAACACCTCCCGGGGCAGCTGCTCAAAAGAAAAACTACCACAAAGGTGCATCCCCTTTGCGGTGGTTCTGATCGTGGTTACTTGGCGCCCTGCATGACCTCGTCGAGGGTAACGTTAACGGCGTGCTGCGTGGGCACCCAGTCGACCTTCAGGAACAGCGCGGCAACCGTGATGGGGATATAGCTGAACATAAAGATCGGGAAGGTAAACAGGTTGGTCACCAGGCGCCACTTTTGAGCGCAATGAATGTGCTTGTACTCAAAGATGGTCGTGAGCAGTGCCAGGATAAAGAAGGTCTGGTACATCATCACGAACGTCATGATAAGCGAAGCGGCACACGCCTGCATCTCGACTTCGGTAGCCAAGAAGCCGTGCGAAAGCCCGCCCACGATGAGGAACGTCGCATTGGCGAGCATCGAGATCAGGGACAACAGCATACCCGGGGCAATCGTCATAAACATGTCGTAGGCAGCAAAGCGATGATAGCGGAAGGTCGATTTGACCAGGTGCTTACCGTAGGTAAAGAACACCTGGTAAAAGCCCTTGGTCCAACGCATACGCTGTTTCCAGGACGCCTTAAACGTCACGGGCTGTTCATCGAAGAACTCAGCCGGCGCATAGCCAATGCGAATGCCGTGAATAGCGCAGAACGTAGTGAACTGAATGTCCTCGGTCAGCGTGTGGAACTGCCAGCCGTGCATGCCCTCAATAACACTGGCGGAGATGAGGTAGCCCGAGCCCGAGACGGCACAAGACGTCTTGCAGATGTTGCGCGCGTTGTTGAGGAAGCGTGCCTCGCGCAGATACCAGGTGGCATTAGCCGCCGAGATCCAAGAGCTGCCGAAGTTCTTGGAGTTACGATAGCTCGTGACCACATGGAAGCCCTGGTCAAAGGCATCGTTCATCTTGGAGACGTAATCGCGGGAAATAACGTTGTCGGCGTCAAAGATGAAATAGCCCTCAAAAGCATCGGGATACTCGTTGAGAATGCGATCAAAACCAAAGTCCATGACCCAGCTCTTGCCCTTACGGGCCAAGTCGTTACGCTCATAGACGACGGCGCCCGCCTCGCGCGCGAGCTGCGCCGTGTTGTCGGTGCAGGCATCGGCGACCACGAAGACCTCGATAAGCTCGGACGGATAATCCTGGTCCTTGATGGAGCGAACAAGGTTGGCGATCACGGCCTCCTCGTTATGCGCCGCGATAAAGAAGGCAAAACGATGCAGCTTTTTGGCCTTAGGGGGCGCGACCTCACCACGGAGAGCACCAATGACAAAGAAGACCACCTGGTACAGAAAGCAGACCGTAAGCAGCGTAACCACAATCTGGTTGAAGATCACGATGGGTGTGTTGGTTTGTAAAAAGGCGAGCATGCAGGCTCCCAGCAACGCGTTACGTAAACAACCGTATATCTTACCGCAGGCTAACCAAGTTCAAGAAACCACCTAATACTGGTTAGGCTTCGAGCAGACCGAGCTGCGGAACGATTTCATCTCCAGCGGCCGTGCGACCGATCGAACGCGGGGCCAGGTCGTCAAGAACCGCAGCGAGATCCCACGGCAGCTCGTCGCGGCACTCAATGCGCTCCCCCGTCACGGGATGGTCGAATGCGACGCGCCAGGAATGAAGGAATTGCCTGGTCAGACCCTGGTCGGCGCGTGCATCGCACTTGCCATAGAGTGGATCGCCCACGCAGGCGTGGTTGATGTGGCGCATATGCACGCGAATCTGATGCGTGCGGCCGGTAAACAGGTGGCACTCGACGAGCGTGTAGCCGTCGTCAAAACGCGTGGAATCAAAGCGCTCAAGCACCTTGAAGGTCGTGATGGCCTGACGCGCGAAAGGATCGTCCGAAACCGCCATCTTGACACGGTCGCGCGTAGAACGGGCGATACCGGTGTTAATGGTGCCCTCGTCCATGGCAATGTGGCCGTGGACGAGCGTAATGTAGCGGCGGTCGAGCGTACGCGTGCGGATGAGATTCTGGAGTGCGCGCTGGGTGTCGTCGTCTTTTGCCGCGAGCATAAGGCCCGAGGTGTCACGATCCAGGCGATGTACGATGCCGGGGCGGTCCTCACCCTGCACGGTGCCCAGATGGTCGATGCCACAGTGATAGACCAAGGCGTTCGCAAGGGTGCCGCTCTCGTGGCCATGGGCGGGATGGCACACCAGACCGCGCTGCTTGGAGAGCACGATGAGGTAGTCGTCCTCGTAGCGGATATCGAGGGGAATGGCCTCGGGAATCACGTCGGTGGGATCGTGCGGCTCGGGCAAATCGACCGAAATACGGTCGCCGGAGCGCACGGCATACTTTTTTGACAGGCATGTCTCGCCGTTGACGGCAACGGCACCGCCCTCGATCAGATGCGCGCAAGCGGAGCGAGTGGGGCAGCCGTCGTTGGCGCCCAGATAGGCGTCGAGACGCTGGCCAGCGGTGTCGTCGGCAACGAGAATATGGATGTCGGCCATTAGCGCTCATTCCTTTCGCGAATCTTGCGGGCACGCTCCCCACGTTGTTTGGCCTTGCGCTTGGCGCGGGCCTCGTCACGGGCGTTAAGCTCGGCGGTCGCATCGACCTCGCGAGCGGCGGGACTTAAGAACATGTAACCAATGAGGGCGAGCACGACACCCACGGTAATACCGATGTCCGCAACGTTAAAGACGGGAAAGTCGATGAAGGTGGTGGCAATAAAATCGGTCACAAAGCCAAAGGCAAGTCGATCGATCGCGTTGCCGATGGCGCCGCCCACAACCATCGCCATGCCCACAACCTCAAGATGGGCGAGCTGGGGTGCACGAACGAGGTACACGGCAATAGCGATAATGACCGCCAACGCCAGCACGGCAAACGCGATGCCATGCCCCTCGCCCATGCTAAAGGCGGCACCGATATTGCGGACAAACATAAAGTCGACGACACCGGGGATGACGGTCACATGCAAAGCGTCGCCCACGGCACGAACCGCAAGCTTGGTCAGCTGGTCAACAAGCAGCACAACCAGCGCCACCCCACCAGCAACACCCAACCGCCAACGCAAAGGCGGCGTCATATCCGCAGAACGACCC
>CABQHR010000057.1 GCA_902463875.1 uncultured Collinsella sp. | reverse complement strand
GTCAAATACCCCTTGATGCCGATTTTTTCGAGCGTGGTGCGCAGGCGGTTGATGTTGACGGTGAGCGTATTGTCGTCCACGAAGGCGTCGGAGTCCCACAGGTCCTGCATGATGGCCGAGCGCGAAACGATCTTGCCCGCGCGGCCCAGAAGCAGCGAGAGGATACGCAGCTCGTTTTTGGTGAGCTCGGTACTGGTGCCGGTTTGCATGTTGATGACCATGGAGCGAGCGAGATCGAGCTCCAGGCCCTTGTGGACAAGTGTGCTGCGCTCGCCCGCCGCCGCGGTGCGACGCAGCAAGGCATTGATGCGCGCCACGAGCACGCGCGCGCTATAGGGCTTGGGAACAAAGTCGTCCGCGCCGAGCGTCATGGCCATGACCTCGTCGATCTCGGTCGTGCGCGACGTGAGGACGATGATGGGAACCTCGGATTCGCGGCGGACTTCGTGGCAGATATGCTGGCCGTCTTTGACGGGAAGCGTCAGGTCGAGCAGTACCAAGTCGGGTGCAGCGGCCAGGATGTCACGCGAGACATGCTCGAACGACTCGCAGGCCTCGACCTCAAAACCGGCACGGGCAAGGATATCGGCAAGCTCGCGACGAATGGGCTCGTCGTCCTCAACGATATAGATCAGCGCCATGGATTCCGCTCCCCTCTTGGTTGTCTTGCCACCATTATGGCTGCGAAACTGCAGGTGTGCACCGCGCGCGGTGCCAAGGTGACAGAACTGTTCGCGAGCGGGGGCGTTTTGTCCGCCTCGCACTCGCAGCGGTGGCGGGGACCAAAATGATTCTTTAATCCCCGTCCCAGAATAATCATTTAGCGACGGGCGCGGAGCTTTTCGTAGCCGTCGGCGAAGAAGGCGACCGTGGCGGCGTCCGCCTCGGCGGCATCGGTACCGTCGGCGGGGACCACGCCGTGCTCGTCGCTCACCAGGAACAGCGCGCCCTTGAGCTGAGCGGGAATGTCTACGCGCGTGACCGGGATGTCCTTGGTCTGGGCCAGCTGTTCGATGAGCGTCGCCGTGCCGCACAGGCGCTCGTCCGCCGGCGCCACAAAGGCCAGCTCGCCGTCGTTGACGGCAGCAAGCAGCTCGGGCGCCACGCCGGTTTCGTCGGCCTCGGAACGGGCCTCGGCAGAACGGGCACGCAGCGCCTTGGCTGACGTATCGGCGAGCGGCTCGTACTCCCCCACTGTCATGGCGGCGTTGCCGTTGATGTCGATCACCAGCATGAGCACGCCGTCGTGCGCGGTATAGTCGCCCTCGGCTAGCGACCACTCAACGTGCTGTTTGGCCCAGCTGAGCATGTTATGGGTAAGCGGTTCGCCCTGCACCAGGCGCTCGGACAGCGCGCGGATGTGGCGGTTGAGCATGGGCACCTTTTTGTTGGACATACGCCAACGGCAGACAAGCGCGGGCTTGTCGAGCGTGAACTTCTCGACCGCCTCCTGATTGGCGCAAAAGTCCTCGTACGCACGCTGATCCTCGGCATTGCCAAACAGCTCGGCATCATCAATCTGGGGCATGGTCATACCTTTCGTGTTAGTCATTCCGTCCTCTTATACCAAAAAGACGGCCCTCCAAACGGAGCAGCCGTCTTTTGCAGAGATTATTTTGACGATATGGTCAGGCGACCGAACAGTTTAATGGGATAGAGAAACATCCCATTAAGGGTTTTCCAAGTGCCCGAGATTGCCCCGAAAGAGGAGCGCCGCGTACTAAATGTACGCAAGCGACGGTTTGAGGGGCAAGGTCGGGTGCTTGGGAAAGCCTCTAGTGCCTAAAATGCCTGGCTCCGGTGAAGACCATCGCAATACCATGCTCGTTGCAGGCTTGGATGCTCTCGTCGTCACGCTTGGAGCCGCCGGGCTGGATGATGCAGGTCACGCCGTGCGCGGCAAGCACGTCAACGTTGTCGCGGAACGGGAAGAACGCGTCGCTTGCGCAGGCAAAGCCGCCCTTCTCCACGCCCTCGCGCTCGCAGAAATCCTCGGCGCGCTCACAGGCAAGCAGCGCGGAGTCAACGCGGTTGGGCTGACCCGGGCCCATGCCAATGCCGGCCTTGCCCTTGGAGACCAGAATAGCGTTGGACTTGACGCCCTTGCAGACCTTCCAGGCAAACTCGAGCTCGGCCATCTCGGCGTCGGTGGGCTTGCGGTCGGTGGGGAACGTAAAGGTCGCGGGATCCTCGGTCACGTGGTCGACTTCCTGCACCAGCATGCCGCCGTCGATGGAGCGCAGCTCCACCTGGGCGCCGTGGTCCACGCCGCCGGTCGCTAACACACGCAGGTTAGGGCGCTTGGCCATGCGCTCGAGCGCCTCATCGGTGTAGCCCGGGGCGATGATGACCTCGACGAACTGCTTGTTCTGGTCGGCGAAGTGCTCAACCAGCTCAAAGGGAACCTCGCGGTTGCAGGCGATGATGCCGCCGAAGGCGCTCTTGGGATCGCAGGCGAAAGCGCGGTCGTAGGCGGCCGTGATGTCCTCGGCAACGGCGGAACCGCAGGGGTTCTGATGCTTGAGGATCACGCAGGCCGGCTCGTCGAACTCGCGAACCAGGTTCCAAGCGGCGTCGGCGTCCAGATAGTTGTTGTAGCTGAGCGGCTTGCCCTGAATCTGCTCGGAGCCCACGAGCGGGAACTGAGAGCTCGCGGTGTTCTCGCAGCCCTCGGCAAAGCGATAGACCGTGGCCTTCTGCTGCGGGTTCTCGCCATAGCGCAGGTCGTCGACCTTTTCCAGCGAGATCTCGAGCTTGGCAGAAGTGTCCGCCACGTCGCTTGCCTGGGCGGCAAGCCAACGGGAGATAGCCGTGTCGTAGGCGGCGGTGGTCTGGTAGACCTTCACCTGCAGGCGACGACGGGTGGCAAGCGTGGTGCAGCCGCCAGTCTCGTGCATCTCGGCCAGGACGGCGTCGTAGTCAGCCGGGTCGGAGATAACGGTAACGCTCACGGCGTTCTTGGCGGCAGAGCGCAGCATGGAGGGACCGCCGATGTCGATGTGCTCGATGGCGTCCGCAAAGGTGACCTCGGGGTTGGCGACGGTCTTCTCGAACTCGTACAGGTTGACGACGACCAGGTCGATCAGCTTAATGCCGTGCTGAGCGGCCTCCTGCATGTGCTGCTCGGAATCGCGGCGGGCCAGCAGCGCGCCGTGAACCTTGGGGTGCAGGGTCTTAACGCGGCCGTCCATCATCTCGGGATAGCCCGTGAACTCCTCGATGGGGGTTACGGGAACGCCCGCGTCCTCGATGGCACGAGCCGTGCCGCCCGTAGAGATGATCTCGACGCCAAAGTCATCGACCAGCGTCCGTGCGAAATCGACGACACCCGTTTTATCGGTAACCGAGATCAACGCGCGTGCGATCTTCACATCAGATCCCATGCAGTCCTCCTGTCTGGTACGCCGCCGTGCTCTGTGAGTCGGTGATACGTCGATCTGCAGCGCTCGCGCAGCGGCATTGAAAATACTGATTCAATGTAGCGCATCGAGCGCATCGATGCACCCCGCAACGAGCGCATGTGCAGAAAAAGTTTGCGAGCGGAGGGGATGGGCACCGGGCACGGTGAGTTCATGGAACACAGGGGCACCATAATTAGATGCCAATAGCGTGGTAGAACTGTGCTCGATATGCATCCGCAAAAGAAAGAGGCACCATGGTCTCGCGGGTTCTCTACCGACCGTTTGATACCGAAGACTTCGACGCCATCGCGCTGATTCTGCAGCAGCTTTGGCATAACAATTCGGATAACGATGAGTACAACCGCCTTGAGGCCGCGTGCGACCTCGCCTATTGCCTTTCGTCATCGACGTTTTCGCAGGTTGCCGTAATCGACGGCCAGGCGCGTGGCATTTCGCTCGCGCGTGCGGGACAGAGCTCCGGCGCCACCGTTAAGGAACATTGGATGGATACCGAACGCGCGCTGCTATCGCAGATGCGTGAACTGGAGCCTGATACTTGCGCCGAGTACCTCTCGTTTGTGCGCGCAACCATCCGGACCAACAACCGCCTGCTCGAGAGCAGCCCGTTGCCGCACGACAACGAAGTCACGCTGCTCGCCGTCGATCCCGATGTCCATGGCCTGGGCGTTGGCTCGGTTTTGCTCGATGCCGCGGTCTCGTACCTGTCCTCGCGCGGGGCGACAAGGGCACACTTGTACACCGACTCTAACTGCTCGTGGAAGTTCTACGAGCTGCACGGCTTTAAGCGCACGGCCACGCACCGTGCCAACCGCGAAGAGCGTCGTCACGACATGCCGCGCGAAAGCTTTCTCTACGAACTCGACCTAACAGCCTAGCCCAGGCAGCCACACCCAGCCATTTAAGAACGTCCCCAATGACTGATCCCCAACAACTAGTCATTTAAGTCTGTCCCCAATGAGTGGCCTAGGGGGTTTGTAGATAGCCTTGGTCAAAAAACATCAAATATGAGTACTGTTACCTTTTTAGTAGCAGCGATTTGGGACATTTTTGATGCTTGTAGGCATGACGACCAGCTGCATGAGCTGACGTAGCTCCCCAAATGTTCAATAAAATGGGCTCCTAACGAGAAGTACTCTCATTAGGAGCCCATTATTATGTGCAAACATATGTGACCAGCGCAGCAACAGTACTCATATTTGGCATTTTTTGTCCACTGCCCCTTGCGCGAAGATCCGCAGCGGAAAGTTTGACCCGTTTCGATGCACAAAAATGGGATGAATCTTCCCTGGCAACCGCCCAGAAAGATCCACCCCAAAGCAAGCGCTCGCTAGAACGTTCCGCCGCCGCCTCCGCCGACGCCGCCACCGCCGCCACCGGAAAAACCGCCGCCGCTGCCGCCGCTCGAGCTATCGGAACTCGAAGCCAGCTCGCGGATGGTCTCATGATACACATCGTTGAACGAATCGAGCGGAGACTCGTTGCCGTAGTGATGGTAATACCACCAGTAGCAGGGGTAGTTGTCGTAGAAATCGTCGCTGTTGCGCAGATCCGCAGGCACGGCCTCGGCCAGCTGTCGCAGCACTTCTTTCGAAACGCCCAGGGCAACGCCCATCACCAGCAGTTTGTTCCACAAGATCAGGTCGCTGGGGATAGCCTCCTTCAGGCGCGTAAAGTCCTCGAGCCAATGCTTGAGCGCCTTGCAGCGAGCCGCCACCTCGGCGCCCTCCGGCGTGTAGCGGCGGAAGGTGCAGCTCAGGACAAAGCCCACGATCGTGACGGGGATCGAGATCATAGCGGCACCGACGTTGGCGTCCGCAAAGTCGGTATAGATCAGAGAGCCCAGAATGCCAAAGACGATGATGATGCCGAGAACCAAGCCGGCAACCAGGGCGATGGTGCCGTCCGAGGCGATAAGCTCGCGCGTCTCCAGCTTGCCCTTAACCGTGCTTTGATAGTCCTCGAGCTTGTCGCCAACAGATTCAGTACGCTCGCGGGCATACTCCTCCAGCTCGCTAAACGTGCGCGAACGGACGCCGTCTTTATCGGGCTTAACGCCGGCGAAGAAGACCTTGAGCACATCGCGATCGATGCCGTCCTTCTTGGCAGCCTTCCAGGCCTCGTCGGTCACTGTGATGCGATACGTCTGCTCCTCTTTTTCGCGACGGAGCAGACCCTTCTTCTTGGTCTCGGTCGCTTCTTCCAGCTTGATCACGCGGTCGTCGGTCAGCTTCATCAGTGTGGCGATATATGCCTGATCGGGCACGTCGTTCCAGCTCATAAGAGCTGCAAGCACCGCGGGATGGTCGGCCGAGGGCACATCGCGGAAGTACTCGTCCTGAAAGAGCGGCTTGGGCTTGGGCCTACGCAGCTTAAGCATCACGATCACACCGGTATAGGCAACCGCCACGACAACACACACCACGGCAATCGCGCCGGCAACCGCACGCGCGTGCTCACGGCGAGCGTTGGCCTCGTCGGCCCATTCCTTCTCTTCGCTCAGGATCGTCGACATGCGCTTTTCGCCCGAGACGGCAAGCTGCGGCACCCAGTCGCTGGGGAAGGCGATGCGTGCCTCGGCGAATTCGCCCTCATGCACGCAGGGAATGGTATAGGTGACCATGGGCTCGTCCGCATCGAGCGACACGTCGCCCGTCAGTGGGCCGTGGCCCCATGCGCGGAAGTTATCGCCCTTGACGGCAGCCGTCCCGGCAGCGGCATTTGCAAAGTAGACTTCCATCTCGACGTCATCGGAGTCCGCAGACCAGCCGTCACCCACAAATTTCCAGTAGAGCTCGGCGGTATCGGCCCAGTTCATAACCGCACCGGTCATGGAATAACTCACGTAGTAGATTGCGCTGTCGCCGCTCTCGTGAGGGCTGAACACCTTAATCTTTACGCCGTCGTCGGACTGCTCCACCGTGTAAACGCCGTCGTCGCCTTTATTTGCGCTGTCGACCTTGTTAAACGCAGTGTCGTCTTCCTCGACGCTCAGCACATTGACGACCACCGAGCCGCCTTGCTGGTTAGAGCCTGTATTGATATCCCAATACACGCCGTTAATGTCATCGTCGAAATCGAACTGGCGTCCCTCGACAACGGTCAGCGAGCCATCGGCCTCAACCGTGGCACCGATATAGGTTTGGCTCATGGAGTAGCCGTCGGCGTGCGCGACGGCAGGCAGCAGCAACAACGCAAGCGCGACGAGTGCGCAGACGGAAGCGAACCGCGCAAACAGGCGGCGCTGCCGACAGGGCTGGGCAACGGGGGCGTTCATAGGCACATCCTTTGTCTGTGGTACCAGTAGCGTCATTGTCCCACGTTTGCGAGTTCATGTGACGAACATCTAGGTCAGCGGAGCGTCAAAACGGGACAAAAGTCACGCCCGCCGCCGGCACCTGGGGACGTTCCTTATCTGCCGGCAATCTGGGACACTCCTTGGCATAGCCCGCTCCGGCAATAGATACCACTTCATAGCTCCATCACAGGTGTAGCGGCTTTGTGTGGGCGCGGCATGCGCTGATTGAGCCGCCAGTTGAGGGGCATAAAGCAGTTGAGCGAAAACGGTTTGCCCCTTTGCCGTCCGCTTGAGGATCATGTCCCCCTTTTCCGCGGAAACCCCGGCAGTTGCGAAGAGCTGCCGGGGTTTCTGTCGTTTGAGGGCTAGATTGATTGACGACGATTAAGGCGCCGAGCCGGTGGTCCGGCACGCGCAACGTGTGGCCTCAGCAACTTGCAGGCCACGGCAGCGTCTCCCCCACCACGCCCCGCGCTATACTCGTCCGCATGGACATCAACGCACGCAACATAGCAACAACCGCCGCCGACGCGCCAACGACGCCGGCCGCTCCCGCGCCCGTCGTGGGGCGCTTCGCCCCGTCGCCCTCGGGCCGTATGCACCTGGGCAACGTGTTCAGCTGCCTGTGCGCATGGCTTTCGGCCCGCAGCCAGGGCGGCAGCATCGTGTTACGCATTGAGGACCTGGACGATCGCTGCAAGCGCCCGGAACTTGCCGCCCAATTGATTGACGACCTGGCCTGGCTGGGGCTGGAGTGGGACGAAGGCCCCTACTACCAGCACGACCGCCTAGACCTGTACGAGAGCGCCTTGCGCCGGCTGAAAGACGCCGGCCTCACCTATCCCTGCTTTTGCACACGCGCCGAGCTCCACGCCGCGAGTGCACCGCACGCGAGCGACGGCACGCCCATCTACCGTGGCGCCTGCCGAAGTCTTTCGGCCGAGGAGGTGGCCCGCCGCAGCGCCCTGCGCGCCCCGGCCACACGTCTGCGCGTGCCCACCGTCGACGACCTCGCAGACGACGTGATCGAATTTGTGGATCGCACGTACGGCGCCCAATGCGAAGCACTCGCCACCGAGTGCGGCGACTTTTTGGTGCGCCGCAGCGACGGCGTGTTTGCCTATCAGCTAGCCGTGGTGGTCGACGACGCTGCCATGGGCGTCACCGAGGTCGTGCGCGGATGCGACCTGCTGGGGTCCACGCCGCGCCAGATCTATCTGCAGCACCTGTTGGGACTGCCCACGCCGCACTACGCACATATTCCGCTGCTCATGGCACCGGACGGCCGCCGCCTTTCCAAACGAGACCGCGATCTGGACCTGGGCGAACTCCGCGCCCGCTTTGGCACGCCCGAAGCGCTGCTGGGCTGGCTCGCCGGGCAAACGGGCATCGCGCCGGACACCACGCCGCGCTCTGCCGAGCGGCTGGTCGAGCACTTTAGCTGGGATGTTATCCGCAAGCACAGGGAGAACATCACCGTAACGGCTGAGTAATCAGGCACCCCACCCCTACGCAACATCCCAGGGCTGGAGTTCGTCGCCCAAGCAAACGATGCAGTCGTAGAGCACGGTATGGCGCTCGGCCGGGTTGGCATCTCGATGAAAATGCCCGTAGTACCAGCGCCTGTAGTCCAAGCGGTCTTCCAGCTCATCGAAAAATGCCGTAAGCCGATCAACGGCAGGGCAATTCCAGCCGGGCCCCGGATAGAGCGTGGGTGAAAGCATGCGCGTGGAGCAGGTGTGGGTGATCACGTAGCCGACCTTCCAGCCCACGCCGTCGAGCTTTGTCCGTGCCTCCTCAAAGTTGCGCTCGTCCGGCAGCTCCTGCGGCCACCAGCTGGAATACGGAATGCGGTATTCCTTGTCCACGCTCGTGGCGCCGCCCATGGTAAAGACCGTTGAGCCGTCGAGCTCAAAAACCTCGCCGCGCGTCAGGCGCCGTATGGGCGAGGTGTCCGACAGACGCTGCGTCAACCCACCATGCCACAGCTCCATGGGGCGCTCAGCCCAGTGGTCGAAACGTTCGTGGTTGCCGTCGACGAACAGCACGGTATAGGGGCGCGACTCCAGCCAAGCGATGTCGGCACACTCCTCGGCAGAGAAATCCCACGGAAAGCCAAAGTCGCCGGCGACGATGAGATAGTCGTCGCTCGTCAGGCTATCCCCAAGGTCCCAATCGCGCAGCTTTTGCATGTCGAGGCCGCCGTGAATATCGCCCGTCACATAGACCGTCATCGGATCACCACTTCCCTGTAAGTCGCTAGCCCACATTCTGCACGATCACTAAGCCAACCGTTCCAGCCCTTCCATCCTTTAGGACCTACCCCTCGCTCTTCCATCCAAACGGGTCAAGCACCCAAAAAACCAGATCGAGCACGCCGCTGGTCATCATGGCACCGGCAAGGGCCATGCAAACATGCAGAGAACTGGCACTTCGGAGCACGTCAAATGGTCCCAGAACAGCCAGCAGCGCGACCGCCACGCCGGCCGCGCACAGCACAAGACACGGCCCTGCGTCCTTGACGCACTTCTTTGCAAGGTGCTTGGTGTTGCCACTCATCAATATCGAACTCCTTAGAGGGTCGTTTTTCAGATGCATGCCGCCGCGACGGAGCATGGCGGCAGGGTAAGTGTCACATATCGTGCGGACATCAATGGAGAAACCGCCTGCTCGACCAACCCTTGACGCCGTTTTGCATCGGTACCCCATCCCCCGCTATCGGGCTCTATTACTTTTTCCGCGAAGTGAGCGTCTGTTTTTGGACCCCTGGAGCATCCGCATTTTTCAACGGCATAAACGCAGGATTCTGGCATCAAAACCGCAGAGAACGGCGCCCTCAAAGTGTCAATGCTTCGGGGGTCCGATTTTGCTCGTTCACTTCTCGGGAAAAGTATTAGACCTCGCCGCGGGCCACTAATAATGACCCCTCTATACACACCCAAAAACTCATCCAACATTAATCTTGGCTCAAGAATCGCTTAATCTATAAC
>CABQHR010000056.1 GCA_902463875.1 uncultured Collinsella sp. | reverse complement strand
TGGCATTGGCACCACCGTGGCGCGGGCCCTTGAGCGAGCCGATAGCCGCGGCGTAGGCGGAATACGGGTCGGTGGCCGAAGACGACAGCACGCGGCAAGCGAAGGTGGAGTTGTTGCCGCCGCCGTGCTCGGCGTGCAGCATGAGCATCACGTCGAGCAGCATGGCCTCGTCGCGGGTGAACGCCATGCCGCCGCGCAGGACCTGCAGGATGGTCTCGGCGGTGGAAAGGCCGGGCGTCGGGTGCGGCACGTGCACCTCGGAGCCGCGACGCTTGGCGACCGATGCCATATGCGCGAATGCGGCGATGCGGGGGAGACGGGCGAGCATGGAAATGGCGACGTCGATCTCGTGCTCGGGCGTAATCACGTCGGGCTCGGCGTCGAAGGCGTAGAGCAGCAACACGGCGCGCTGGAGCACGTTCATGATGCTCGCCGACACCGTGGTCATGGGGAACTCCTTGACGTACTCATCGCTCAGGTGCCTAAAGGCGCCCAGGCGTCCGCAAAAGCCGTCAAGTTCCTCCTTGTTGGGCAGCGAACCCGTGATGAGCAGGTAGGCGACCTCTTCGTAGCCATAGCGATTCTCGGCCTGAGCGCTGTTGACCAAGTCCTCGATGCTATAACCGCGCAGCGTGAGCTTGCCCTGGTCGGGCACGACCTTGCCGTCGACCTTGTTGTAGCCGTGCACGTCCGAGATGCGGGTAAGGCCCGCGACCACGCCCGAGCCGTCGGCATTGCGCAGACCGCGCTTGACGTTATGCTCGACGAACAGATCCTCGTCATACGGATCGGTCGGCAAGCCGTGGTAGAGGTTTTCGCTTTCGGGCGAAATTTGACGGCTCGCCTCGTAATCCAGAACCAGACGGCTCAGGTGGTCATCGAAGCGGTAGTAGATTTTCTTGGCGTCGTAAGCCATGCGCGCTCCTCTCGGGGCCGTTTGGGGGCGGCGTGCTTGGTTGCAGATGCGCCAGCCTGCTCCCACACGGCCTGCTCGCTACAGGCGGTACATAAAGTTAAAGACGTCCTCGCGCTGGATGGACACGTTGACACCCGAAAGCTCGCCGGCCTCGGCCAGCGCCTTCTGCAGCTCGGCGAAGTCGAGCTTGGACTCGGCGGTGTCGGCCAGCATGGTCATGGTGAAGATGTCCTCGATAATGGACTGCGTGATGTCGCGGATGTCGACGTTGGCCTCGCCCAGAACGCGGGTGACGCCGGCGACGATGCCGGGGCGGTTCTTGCCAAGGACGGTGATGACGATACGGGAGGACGAGATCTCGGCCATGGGAAACCCTTTCGCGTGATTGCGGCGCGCGCGGGGCGCTCCGCTGCGGTACAGTGTTCATCATTGTACCTGTCTGGCGCCAAAAGGAGTGTGCTTGCTGCGGCGTTACACGTCTGCAACATGAGCGTAAGGGGGAAGGCCGTACGGGGAAGAGCCGTCTGGCGCGTGTCCGGCTCGTGTTTGGTTGATTTCCGATCTCAGCCGAACACATTGAGCGGACAGGCCGTTCCCGCAGTCAGCCGAACGCCTCCGACGGCTGATTCCGAACTGGAAGCGGAGGGCATCCCCGCCCTTCGGTAGGGGATACCGCTCCGCGGCGCATGCCGCGGGCGGCGCCCCTATCGGACCACCGTGACCTCAGTTGGGATGGGCCCAGCACTGCCGCGTACTCGGTGAGCTAGAGCCAACTGTTCGTCTTCACGTCGCGTATGGCGATATTTCGGTCGTCCGGCTCGGTGATGCCGTAGCCGAACGCCTGGAGCGTCTCGATGGACTCCTGGATCCTCTGTTGGAACATGGGACCCGGATCGACCCTCGGCCCGAGGTGCCCGCGCCAAAGGCACGGCGTGGCGCGCAGCATGTTATGGATTTTGGAGATGGGCTCGATGTCGGCGTAGACGTTGAGCGTCGCCATGGCGTCCTTGTGGCCGAGGATCGATTGGAGCGCCTTGATATCGCCGCCTTGGCGGATCCACTGCGTTGCGAACGTGTGGCGAAGGCCGTGGAACGTGATCAGCTCGTCGTTGGTGCCCATGAGGCCGTTGGTCTCCGAGAACGTCTTGAACGCCCTGCGGATATAGCTTGTCGTCGCGAAGGTCGCGCCCGGCTCCGACAGGATGTAGCAGTCCCCGATCTCGACCGCCCCGGTAAGGCCGCGCAAGCGCAGCTTTCCGCAGTCGATCTCGTGGGTCTCCTTCAGGAAGGGGAGTAGGCCGACCGGGTCGATGGGGATACCCCTGGCGTCATGGGTCTTGGTGTCCTTGATGAACGAACCCATTCCCTTCGCGTACGCCACCGAGTGTCTGATCGAGATCAGGCCCGTCTCGAAATCCACATCGCACCACCGAAGGCCGCAGACCTCGCCGATTCGCATCCCCGTGTGCAGGGCGAGTACGACCGCCCTCTAATCCTCGGCGGACCAATCGAGTCCGAACTCCTTTCGGGCATCCTCTTCGCTCATGACTTCGAGAAGGTCTCCGGGTTGGCAACGAAGGGCGAGGCATAGCTGCTCGAGTGTGTTGAAGCGAATGCCGCGAATATGCCCTTTTTTAATACGGGACAGGTTCACGGGCGTGGTTCCAATCCTTTCGGCAAGTTCGTTCGAGGAAATCTTTCGCTCGGCCATGATCTTGTCGAGGCGAACAATTACGGGCATGGCGTTTCCTTACGCAATCTCGTCGGAGTCGAGGTACAGCTCTCGGGCGTACAAGAAGAGCTGGGAAAGCATGAACAGGACGATGCCGAGAACCAGAGAGGTCCAATCGAATGATGAAGCGATCTCTTGGGCGCCGACGGCCCCCTCGCCGCCAAACATCGAAACGGAGGTTTTGAGTGAGCCGGCGTAGAGGCTGGTGGCAGCTTGAACAACGAAGAGAATGCCGAGCACCTTCAAGCATGTCGCAGACCCTTTCTTGAAGGGGTCTGCGCTCTTGATCGTCCACACGAGAACGGCGCTGAGGATGGTCGTAGCGATACCGATGACGGCAGGGACCAATGTCGAGATCGCAAGGGCTGGATACGCGGGGGAGTCTGCAATTACAGGGTTGTCGAGCACTTCGATTGCTGGCTTCAAGGAGAACGCCACTTGTGCGATGGCGGTGGCGCAAAGGGTCGCAGAGGCTATCGCACATGCGATGCGGAAGGAATGAAGCCGGGGAGTGCGATTGTCGGAACTCATAATAACCTCCGAAGAATTTAAAAAACTCAGGTTACTTTTTAACAGTTTATGTTAAATTGACTTTGCCGGCAAGTAATCACAGTATGCTGCAACCGAAACCCCTCTAGATTGGAGAGGATTATGTTCAGTACTGTTAAGTCGTGTAAGCTCTTGGTTTTCCTCGGCCTCGCTCTTTGTCTGTTGCTGCCGGGAGCCCCCGCTTTTGCGGATACCCCGATGCCTCCTTCCCAGGAGAGCAGCCAGTGTGCCCTCGTTGAGCCCCTCGGGTATACGGACGACGTCGTCGATACCTACTGGAGCTACAGCTGTCCTCGCGGCGTAAGCGGGCACAGCATCTCGATGTTCAACATCTCTTACAAGACGATCTCCTACCGAAATGGCTATCGCCGATCCGCGCATCATAGGGAATCTCGCCTCGCTGCAATGTGCTCCTGTGGTGTTCTTGGCACAACTGATAAATGGCAATTTGTCTATAGCACCTACTAGATGCGAGGAAGGGCCGAGCATTTTGTTCGGCCCCTCTGTTCCGACTGGATGAGGTTAAGGTTGGCGATGAATATGCTCAAAATCTCGAAGGCGATCTTTAGGTCGCTTCTCTCCTCCAGGTCGCTCTGTGTTGTCGTTGTTGCGTTGATGGTTCTTTGTGCTCTGCCCGTCTTCAGGAGCGCGGCTGGCATCGACGGACGGGTCGAATACCTCGAGTCGGGAATAACCCGTGTTGAGCAGGAATTGTCAGCATCCTATGCGGATGCGCTTGTGAATGCGGGGGAGGACGGTGTCTATACCTCTTCATCAAGCATGCCCGCGCTTCTGTACCCTCTTGCCGCGGGACGTCTTATCTTGGCACCGCTCTCTCCCCTACTTCCGTTTCTGCAGATATCGGATGGAGAGTACACCTATTATGACGGATCGAAGGAGTACTTGCTATGGGTCGCAACGGCCGTTGCCGTCTCGTTCCTTGCCGCGCGTCTTAACAAACGTGAAAAGCTCATCATCCAGGCACCGATGGGCGAGCTGGGTAGACTTGTTGCATCGAGCGTATGGGCGAGTGTTTTTGCAATGCTTGCCGTCCTCGCCATCAATCTTCCAGGGATAATCGCCGCGCTTGTGAAGAATGGCCCGGGCTCGCCGTTCTATCCGATAGGCTACATTCAATATGCGACTCCGGTTATCAAACCGGCTTGGCTGGTGTTCGCGCAGACGGCCATCTTGCAATTCTTGGTGGCAGCGTTCATCTCGCTTGTCGTTCACCTTGCCGTGAAGATTGCCAATAACCCTACGCTTGGAATCGTGTTCGTATGTGCCCTGATGGGGGTGACGATGGTTCCCGGGTATTACGGAAGATCCATCGCTTTACGTGAGTTCGCCCTGTTGAATCCCCTTACGTATGCGAACACTGAGTTGACCGTCGGCGCCTATAGCCCGTACCCGACAACGCAGATAGTGAATCTGCCTGGACTTTGCTTCGAGCGTGGCGCGATTGCCCTCGTATGCGCAATCGGGATCGAGGTGCTGGCAATTAGCCTGCTTTGCGTTGCTGGAAAGAGCGGCTGCGCGTGCCCGATATCCCCGATTTGTCTTGAGAGAGGTTCCTTCACTGCATCGAGAACGGCAACTCGTTCGAGCGCTTGTGCCTCCGCCGTTGCATACGTAAGAACGATGGGGAAACTGCTCCTGCGTTCTCCTACCCTCGCCGTATGCGCGATTGCAATGTCGACGACGATGCTGGCCCCGGCTCTGGTCGAGATGTTTCCTGACGCTGATAACGTTTCCGCTGTTCGGTATAGGGATGGGGAGCTCCGTTCAATAGATCGGTATCTAGAGCAGAACGCTGCGAATATGGACGTCGAGGGCAAAGCGGCCCTGGAAGACATGCGGGATGCTCTTTCGGGTTTCGTGTACGCGCCTATGCCTGCGGAGGGGTTTCGAAGCCTTGCGACGTACGAGCGCGCTCGAGGTGAGCTGGGCGCGGCAGATGCGACTCTCCTGCAATCGATCGGAATCGAGCCGGAGACTCCTTCTCGTGCGGAGGCGCGCGCCCTTCTGCTTGAGTCGATCGCGAGCTTGCCGGACCCCAAGGTTTACGAGTTAAGTACGAAGATGCCCCCATTAATCCTCCTTTCGTATCTCCAGGCAGCGCTTCCCTCCTTATTTTTGCTGTTGCCCGTGGTTGTCACATCGCTCGCGTGCACCCACCTGCAGTGTCGTTCCCTTCTGGTTCTCCAGATCCCCGCAACAGCGCATGTGCGTTTTCTGACGGCTGTTGCGCTGGCTCTCCTGCTTGGCTTGGTGCTGCTTTTGGTGTCGATGGTTCCCGCTGTCGTTGTGTCCGTGATTAAGAACGGTGCGGGTGGATCGGAGTATCCCGTCGCTCTCATTCGGGCGGGAGCTTCGACAACGTCCATGGTGGGGGAGGCGGTGTTGTGCAGTATCCCGTTGCTGGTCATGGCATACGGCGTGATTTCCGTCGTCGCTGCGTTGACAGCAGCGATTAGCCGCAACCCCGTTGTCACCGGAATGGTTTGCGCGGTTCTCTTGGTGTTGGGTTCGTTGAGCGCTCATGTTGAAAGCGTGGGCATGGGCGTCGCGCTGCTGGCTCCATTCGCCTCGTTTGATCCCGCTTCCCAGGTGGGGACGATTGGGTTCCTTGGGCGAGGGACGAACGCGATGCCTTTTGGAGAGGTCGTCGGCGCATCGGGCGCTCTGCTGGTGGTCTTGGGCGCCGTATCTCCGTTGATGGTGCGCCTGAGTGTTCCAAAGATCGAAAGGGGATGATCTCGATGATTGACCTTCAAACGCTGACGATCTCTTATGGAAAGAAGGTGCTCGTAGATTCGGTGAACGCTGAGTTTGCCCCGGGTACGGTCTACGGTCTCGTCGCTCCGAACGGGCATGGAAAGACGACGTTGCTGCGTGCGATGGCAGGTTTGCCGGGTCCTCGCGTGGACGGGAGTATCGTTCTGGATGAGGTGCAGGGTACGGGTGCGAGAGAGGTCCGTTCTATGATCTTCTATGCACCTGGTGAGGGGACGCTGCTGTATCCCGGATTGCGTGCGGAAGATCACCTCAAGATGGTTTGCGATATGTGGCCGCATGCTCGCGATATCGAAGAGATAGTGGAACAAACGCAGATAGGCGAGTTCGCGAAGATGAGGATCCGCACTCTGAGCCAGGGCATGAAGCAGCAGCTTACCCTGGCGATTGCGTATGCGACGGGCGCGCGGTACCTTCTATTAGATGAGCCCATGAACGCGCTCGACCCCAGCAGGGTGGACTTGCATTCCGAGATTCTCAGGAAGCTGGCCGATTCTGGTACGTGCATCATCATGTCATCCCACATCTTGGATTCGGTCGATAGGCTGTGCGATGAGATTCTGTTTTTGAAGGATGGGAGGCTCATTAGAAGCATTCCGCAAGATGATGCTGCGCCGAAGTCTCCTGGATCCCATTTCGCAAAGCCTGCCGGACGCGCCGAGGGTGCGCTAAGCACGTATCGGCGACTCTACGAAAGGGCGGGTAGAAATGCAAGTTAAAAATCTATGTGGCCAATGTGATGCCGTTGAACCCGCATATCGATACCGCTCAGCCATTCGCCTCGCCCCCGTCGCACGTATCTTCATCCGGTCTGTTACTTTTAATCTAACGATTCTTTGAGGAACGTAGGTGCTTCCAAATGTACTGTCGACTTCTTCTCAAACTGATCCTAAGAGACAAGGCCGCATGGATTTGTACGCTCGTTCTCGCTGCAGCCTTTTCCGTCCCCATTGCGTTCAATTCACCCATCTACGGGCCCTTCTTTATGAAGCAGGGCATGCAGGGCTTTGTCGACGCATTCAATACGCGCGCGCCCCAGGCCAGCGGCACAGACCTATCGCCAGAGCAGCAAGATGACGCTGAGCTTGCAAGATACGCGAACGCCGCCCTTGCCGCTCAAACCGACGCCGCCTTTCTCGATTCTGCCGAGAGCTACTACGCGCTCATGGGCGAAGGCTTCCAATCCGGGTCCATCGTGGGAGACCAAGAGACCAATGACGCAGCGCTCGCATATTGCCGTGCCCTGAGCAGCTCCGGCATCACGGATATCCCGGCCTCCGCAAACGACCTGCCATTCCTTTCCTTCCTGCCTTACGCCATTGCCACGGCGCCGTCTTTCCTTCCCTTCATCCCCTTCCTTCTCTCGTCGATACTCGTGCTCGGCGCCACAAGGCCCGGGACCCTGGCGGCAAAGGCGCCCGTGCCCAAATTCCGGCGCCTTATTCAGATCGTGTTTTCGATAATCGTCGCGGGGACCGCGATGCTCCTCGCCGGCCTCGCACCCGGGGGCATTTACGCCTTGGTCCTAAACGGCTTCGGGCAAATTGGGTACCCGATCGCCTTCTTCCATGACGGCGCGCTTACCACCACGACCGCGGGAAACGTCTTCACAGCCCTGCTTCTCGCGCTGCTTGCGGGCGGAACCTTGATATCCGTTTGCTCCGCCGTCCTATCGACCGCAACGAGGCGCGTCCTCGCGGGCCCCCTTACCTCCGCGCTGCTTGTCGCGGCCCCGGCATTCCCGTTATTGTCCGATTCGGCACTAGGGCATAATGCCGTGCTCGGGCTCCTGCCACTGCCCGTATTCTCGCCTATCGAGGCAACGGGTTACGTAGGATGCTTCCCGACAGAATTCATTGGCTCCGGTTCAGGCAGCGCATCGATGCTTGCCGTGGCCCTGGCATACGTCGCGGTCTTTTTTACGGTCGGCGCCGTTGCGACACGTTCCCCCAAACAGCCTGGACCCGCGAAAAAGCACCATGGGCTCGAGCTTCTGGACGCGAGCGTGGGATACGGAAGCACGACGATACTTTCAATCGGGTCGCTTTTCCTGAGCCCGGGAACGGCGGCGGGCCTCGTTGCTCCCAACGGCTCGGGGAAAACCACCCTTCTTGAAGCGCTGTCGGGCCAATTTCCCACCCGCATCCGCTCGGGAAGCCTGGCGGCAGACGGAATCTGCCAACGTCGATCAGCCGAATTTGCAGAACTCGTCTACCTGAGCTCTTCGGGCAGCGCGGATCTCTATCCCACGCTATCGGCCCTCGAGCACCTTGCTTTCGTTAGGGAGGCGTGGAAATCGGCCGCCGACATCGACTCGCTCTGCAGCTCCCTCGGAATCTCCCCATATCTCGACAAGCCGACCCGTAAACTCTCGACAGGAATGAAGCAGCAGGTAAAGCTTGCCATGGCGATATCGACCGATTGCCCGTACCTCATCCTCGATGAACCGCTGAACGGCCTCGATCCGGGAAAGCGGAAAACCTCCTGCGACGCGATGCGCAGCGAGGTGGCGCGGGGACGAAGCGTGCTCATTTCAAGCCATCTACTCGACGACCTGGCAGACCTCACCAACTCGTTCTACTTCATCGAGGCCGGCACGCTCGTGGAAAAGATCAAGTCGTCCTCGCAGACGCTCAAGCAGGAATACCTCGATACATACGAGCGAGGTGAATGACATGAAACTATTTGAACAGCTGAAGTCCAATGCGTCGCGCATGGCTGTCTACGCCATCCTCGTGGCAACGGCTTTATGCGGAATCGAGGCACCCGTCTATGCGCTCAACGGGGAGAAAGGCGATGTCGAACCCGCGTACATGGCTTCGACGGTTAAGGACCGGTACAAAGCCTTCTCTGGAGACACGTTTTACGTAGCGGAGTACGACACGACCTACCGTCAGCTTCGCTACAACAAGGGCTACGACTATCTAGGCGCAGAGGCAATCAGCTATACGTCGGGTTGGTACCGCTCCAACTATGGACACATAACCCAGTTCAAGTGTAACTACCGTGTGTACAACTAAAGCAACCGGCCGGGACGAGGGGTGACGCAAAAGCGTCGCCCCTCGTTTTTAACCATGTCAACTGAACCTAGTTCAGTTTGGTTGATTTCCGATCTCAGCCGAACACATTGAGCGGAAAGGCCGTTCCCGCAGTCAGTCGAACGTCCCCGGGGCCCTTCTCAGGCCCCGGGGACGGCATTTTCCCAGTTGAAGGAACGGTGGAGATGTGTTTCGACGGGTCAGATTCGTGTCGTTCCGAAAAGACCGTGAACCTTTTGTGGGACACGCGGTGCCGTGGTACCATAGCCGAGTTTGTTGTCTTGGTCGGAAACCAAGACGCCTTATGCGCTGATCGGTAACCAGCGCCTGACTAATAAGGAGTCCTACCATGAAGCAGGGTATCCATCCCCAGTATGTCGAGTGCACGGTGACGTGCTCCTGCGGCAACACCTTCAAGACGCACGCTACCGTGTCCGAGATGAAGGTCGAGCTTTGCAACGAGTGCCACCCGTTCTACACCGGCCAGCAGAAGTTCGTCGACACCGGTGGACGCGTCCAGCGCTTCGCCGACAAGTTCGGTGGCGCCGCTGCCGCCCAGCTCAAGAAGGCTGAGGAGGCCAAGGCTGCCAAGGCCGCCAAGGCTGCTGAGGCCGAGGCCGCTCGCAAGGCCGCCGCTGAGGCTAAGGCTGCCGAGAAGGCTAAGCGTGCTGCTAAGTTTGCCGAGGAGGCTGCCAAGCAGGCCGCCGAGGCTCCCGCAGAGGCTCCCGTCGAGGAGGC
>CABQHR010000055.1 GCA_902463875.1 uncultured Collinsella sp. | reverse complement strand
CGCCGGCAGCGCAGCACCACAGCAGATTCGAGATGCCGCCCGTGGCAAAGCCAATGACCATAAGAACATTCGTCATACCGATGGTATAAGCCGTAACGTGGCCTACGGCCGCAACAAGGCCTCCGACGGCGCCGCCAACGGCCATGCACGTCAGACACCTGCCATATTTAAAGCCGCATCCGTACAGCGCTGGCTCGCTTACGCCGCCAAGAATACCCAAGATTGAATAGCCCAGCATGAGCGCCTTCTCGTCCTTATCCGCAACGCGGAGCGACGCGCCAAAGGGCATACCCCAAACGGCGAACGTTGCCATCGTCGCGGCGATCAGGATGCACGAATCCGTTCCCACACTCATAAACTGCGCATAGGCGAGCGATAGGACAACGTTGCTGACACCCGCGATCTTAAGAAACTCCCAGCCCGCGGCAAGCCCCATGAGCGTGAGCAGCGACACGATGCCACCGGAATTGCCAAGCATAAACATAAGCTGTCCCAACAGCATGCCCAGATAGCTGCCTGCCGGCGCCGTAACACACAGCGACACCGGAACCATGACAAGCATGGTTGCAAACGGTACAAAAGAAAACGCCACAGCCTGAGGGATAGTGCGCTTAAAGAAACGCTCCACCTGCCATAGCACGGGCACCGAGATGAGAACCGGAATAACAGTCGTCGTGTAATCGTTGACCGGCGCGGGAAGTAGACCATACACGAAAGTCATCGATGCCCCCGTCGTCGATGCGGCATCAACGAGCTTAAGCAGATCGGGCACAATCAATACGCCGCCCAGCATCATGCCCAGCTGCTCCGAGCAACCGAGCTGGCGGGCAGCGGCCCAACCAAGATAAATGGGCAAAAAGTAGTAGCCGGCGTTATACAGCCAGCTGTAAAACAGGCGATAGATTTCGGAATCGGCAGGCCATAGACCAAGCATGCCTTCGCCCATAATGACGGCAACGGTGCGGAACAGCGCCGCGCAGACAATAAACGGCAACGCCGACATCATGCTTTTGGACAGATAGTCCACCACGGCCATGGCGTTTGATGAAACCGTCGTTGTAAACGAGGTGTTAGAAACTTGTGACATGGAACGCCTTTCCCAATGTGACATGCGGACTGTCCCTTTGTCACATCGTGCGGTACTGACCGATTGCGCGGTACTTTTCGTAGCGGAGGTTTGTGAGGGTCGCGTCGTCGAGCTGCCCAAGCGTATCGAAGGCATCAAATGCCGAGGACATGACGACACCGGCGATCTCCTCATGCGACAGGCCCCTATCGTCAACAATGCCGTCGATGATGCCGAGCGCCAACAGATCGGGGGCCGTGAGCTTAAGCGCCTCAGCGGCCTCATTCGCGCGCTCGGTATCCTTCCACAGGATCGACGCACAGGCCTCGGGGCTCACGACCGAATAGGCCGAGCTCGAGAGCATCAGGATGCGGTCGGCCACGGACAGCGCCAGCGCGCCACCAGAGCCGCCCTCGCCTGTCACCACCGAGACAATCGGCGTCTTAAGGCCGCTCATCTCCATGAGATTCTGGGCAATCGCCTCGCCCTGGCCGCGCTCCTCGGCACCGATGCCGCAAAACGCGCCCGAAGTATCAACCAGGCACAGAACCGGCCGACCAAATTTCTCGGCTTGGTGCATCAGGCGACGTGCCTTGCGGTAGCCCTCGGGATGCGCCATGCCAAAGTTGCGACGCATGCGCTCTTTGGTCGTGGTACCGCGCTCGATGGCGATAACCGTCACGGGTCGCCCGTCTTTCCAGCCGATGCCGCCCACCACGGCAGCATCGTCGCCAAAGTAGCGGTCGCCGTGCAGCTCTACGAATCCGTCGAGACCCAACGAAATCATCTCGCCTGCCGTGGCGCGGTTCGCCGAGCGAGTCTGTTTGACGATTTCGAGCGCGCTTTTTGGTGCGGCCGAGCGCTTAAACAAGTGTCCCAGCTTTTTGTCGCGACGACCCGTATGCACGATCTCATGCGGTGCCCCCAGGCCGGGCGCGTGCCCTTCGTGCAGCGCCAGCAGCTCGCCTACCGTGAGCGCAATCTCACCACGCGGAACAACGGCATCGCAAAAGCCGTGCTCCAGCAAAAACTCGGAACGCTGGAATCCCTTGGGCAGACGCTTGTGCATGTTCTGCTCGATCACGCGCGGGCCGGCAAATGCCGTCAGGGCATCGGGCTCGGCCAGGATAATGTCGCCCTCCATGGCAAAGCTCGCGGTTGCACCTCCGGTCGTGGGATCGGTAAGCACCGTGATATACAGACCGCCCGCCTCGCTGTGGCGCCTAACCGCCGCAGAAATCTTGGCCATCTGCATAAGCGAGGTCACGCCCTCTTGCATGCGCGCGCCGCCCGAAACGGTAAAGCCAACGACCGGCAGCCCCAACTCGGCCGCGCGCTCAAAGACACGACAGATCTTCTCGCCCACCACGGAGCCCATTGAGCCCATCATAAAGTTGGCATCCATAAAGAAGAGCGCGGTATCGCAGCCGCAGATTTTGCCCCTGCCGCACACAACGGCATCGCGCTCGCCCGAACGCTCGCTCACGCTCTTAAGCTTGTCGGCATAACCGGGAAACGAGAGGAAGTCCTTCGACGCCAGATTGGCATCCCATTCCTCAAAGGTACCCGCGTCGACCGTCATGCGCATGCGCGCGCGACCGCTCACGCGAAAGTGTTTGCCGCAACGAGGGCAGACCTCGAGGTTGTCGTGCAGGCGCGCCTCATCGATCACACGGCGGCACTCCGGGCATTTGACAAACACGTGGCGCGCGGGGAACTCGGCGCACGACTCGGTTATCGGCCCCTCGAGGACATTGACCGTCTTCGCTTTTCTATTCATCAGCATAGAGATGCCCCATCAGATCGGTGTGATACATGCCCGACAAAAACTCGTCGTTTGCCAGCACGTCGAGCTGAAGCTCGCTATTTTCGCTCACGCCCTCAATCACGAGCTCGCCCAGGGCCGAGCGCATCTTGCGAATGGCACCGTCACGCGTGGGCGCGCACACGATGAGCTTGCCGAGCATGGAGTCGTAGTACGGCGGAACTTTCGCTCCGGTAAACATGGCGGAATCCCAGCGCACGCGCGGACCACCCGGCACACGCAACGCGGTGACCGTTCCACATGACGGTAGAAAGTCCGGCGTTTCGGCATTGATGCGGCACTCCATGGCGTGGTTGCGGACCGGCATGTCCTCCTGCTCAAAGGGCAGAGGCTGGCCGGCAGCCACGCGCAGCTGCCACTTAACCAGGTCGGTATCGGTCACAAACTCCGTAACCGGATGCTCCACCTGCAAGCGCGTGTTCATTTCCATAAAGTAGAAATTGCCGTCATCTGAGTACAAAAACTCGATGGTGCCAGCGCCCTCATAGCCAACGGCACGAGCCAGGTCGCGCGCGGCCTTGTGCATGCGCGCGCGAATATCATCGCGTCCGTCGAGGCACGGCGCGGGGCTCTCCTCGATCAGCTTTTGGTTGCGGCGCTGCACCGAGCACTCGCGCTCGCCGAGCGAAAACACATGGCCCTGCTTATCGGCCATAATCTGTACCTCAACGTGATGCGCCGGCGCAACGAACTTCTCCATGTAGCACTCGCCGTCGCCAAAAACGGCCTCACCCTCGGCACGCGCCTCGATGAACGCCTTTGCCGCATCTTCCACGCGCTCGACCTTGCGAATACCGCGACCGCCGCCGCCCGCGCGCGCCTTAATAAGCACGGGGCAGCCGATGCGCTCGGCCTCGGCCGTTGCTTCCTCGGAGCTTTTGAGCAAATCGCAGCCCGGCACGATGGGCACGCCCGCAGCAGCGGCCGTTCGGCGTGCGGCGTCCTTGTCGCCCATGCTGTCGATCACCTCGGCCGAAGGACCGACAAACGCCAGACCGAACTTGTCGCAGTCGCGCACGAAGCTCGCCTTCTCGGAAAAGAAGCCATAGCCGGGATGAATTGCCTTAGCTCCCGACTTTACGGCACAGGTGAGCACGGCATCGTCGTTCAGGTAGCTCTCGGCAAGGCGCGGGCCGCCGATGCAATACGCCTCGTCGGCAAGCTGCACGTGCAGCGCGTCCGCATCGGCCGTGGAATAAACGGCGACGGTCTTGATGCCCATATCGCGGCACGCGCGGATAACACGGACCGCGACTTCGCCGCGGTTGGCGATGAGCACTTTGTCGAACATGGAGCCTTCCTTAACTTTCGTGCATGAGTGCAAAAGACATATCGGCGCGGCAGCAAACCTCACCGTTGACGCTCGCAGTACCCGTCGCAAAGCGGAACGGCCCGCGCGCACGCGTGATGGAGCACACCAGATCCACCGTGTCGCCCGGGCGCACCGGACGCTTAAAGCGCACCTTGTCCAGACTCGTGTAGAACGGCGTCGCGCCGCGCGCCTCCTCATCGCCCATCAGCAGCACGCAGCAGTTCTGGGCGAGCATCTCGCACTGAATCACGCCGGGGACGACCGGGTTTCCCGGAAAATGTCCCTGCAAAAAGTACTCGTCGCCTGTAATCGTGATCTTGCCGTGGGCCTCGTCGCCCACCAGCTCGGCTTCGTCGAGCAAAAGCATCGGCTCGCGATGCGGTAACAGCTTCTTGAGCTCTTCTTTGTTCATGGATATCACCTATCCGATCCTCATGAGGCAGCTGCCAAACTCCACGAGGTCGCCGTCGGCCACGCAGATCTCGAGCACCTCACCGTCTGCCTCGGCCGTCACCTCGTTGAGAACCTTCATGGCCTCGATGATGCAGAGGGTCTCGCCGGCCTTGACCTTGGAGCCCACGCGCACAAACGGCTCGTCGCCCGGCGCCGGGGCAGCATAGAAAACGCCGACCATGGGAGCGGTCACCTCGGTGCCCTTGATCTCCGGTGCGGCGGCAGGTGTCTGCGCGGCGGGTTCCGGTGCGGCGGCAGGCATAGGGACAGGAGCCACTGCCGGGGCAGTCACGGCACCCGGCATAGGCATAGGCACGGCAACCGGCTGCGCGGCACTCGCGCGCTCGAGTTCGACCGCGGTGCCATCGGGCTCCTCAACACGTACGCGCGTAAGGCCGCGGTCCTCCATCACATCGGCTATCTCGGCAAGTCTTTTGGAATCCATGCTCTAGCTCCTCGTATATCTACGCAGCGCGATGGCGGCGTTGTGCCCGCCAAAGCCCAGGTTGGTCGAAAGCGCCCAGGTAAGGTCGGCGCGAACCGCTCGATTAGGCGTGTAATCAAGATCGCAGGCGGGATCGGGCGTGTGGTAGTTAATGGTCGGGGGCACCACGCCCTGCTCGAGCGCCATGGCACAGGCCATGACCTCGATGGCACCCGTGGCACCGATCATGTGCCCGGTCATCGACTTGGTCGACGAGACGTGCGCGGCGCGTGCCGCGTCCTCGCCGAGCGCCCGCTTAATGCCTGTCGTCTCGGACGAATCGTTGAGCTTGGTCGAGGTGCCGTGGGCGTTGATGTAGAGACCCTCGGAAGGCTTGACGTCGCCCTCGGCTACCGCCAGCGATATCGCACGGGCAATGCCGGCGGCATCGGGGTCGGGGCTCGTAATGTGATAGGCATCATCGGTGTTGCCGTAGCCCACGACCTCGGCATAAATGTGCGCACCGCGCGCCTGCGCATGCTCCATGTTCTCGAGTACCAGCACGCAGGCGCCCTCACCCATCACAAAGCCATCGCGGTCTGCGTCGAACGGGCGGCAGGCCGTCGCGGGATCGGGGTTGGTGGTCAATGCGCGGCAGGACGTAAAGCCTGCAACGGCATCGGGGATAATGGCCGCCTCGGCACCGCCCGCGAGGATCGCGTCGGCATAGCCGTGCTTGATAGCACGGAACGCCTCGCCCACCGCATGGGCCGAGGTCGCGCACGCAGTCACGACGGGCAGGGTCGGTCCCTTTGCCTTGTGACGGATTGCGATATTGCCCGATGCCATGTTGGGGATCATCATCGCGATCATGTAAGGCGATGCGCGGCGGGGCCCACGGTCGGCGATCGTGTGGACGTTGTCGACGAGCGTCGTCATGCCGCCCACGCCCGAGCCCACGTAGACGCCCAGGCGCTCACGATCGATGGCGCCTTCGACATCAAAGCCCGCATCGTGCATTGCCTCGTCCGAAGCCGCCATCGCAAACTGAACGCAGGGGTCCAGATGCTTGGCGTCACGCTTGCCAAAGTACTCGTTGCCGTCAAAGCCCTTGACTTCGGCCGCCACCTTGACGGTAAACGCATCGGTATCGAAGTGCGTGATCGGGCCGATGCCACAGGTCCCGGCGCACATGGCCGCCCAGGTGGCAAGCGCGGTGTTGCCGAGCGGCGATACGGCACCGATGCCGGTGATTGCAACTCTCTGTTCCATCATGGTCTCCTCATCCAAGCCGTTCTTCGGCCCTGGTTTCTACATCGCCATTCCGCCGTCGACGCGCACGACCTCGCCCGTAATGTAAGCAGCCGCATCGCTCGCTAAAAAGCGCACCACGCCGGCCACTTCCTCGGGACGTGCCATGCGCTTAAGGGGAATCTGTTCCTCGGTTGCCGTACGCACCTTCTCCGAGAGCTTTGCCGTCATATCTGTCTCGACAAACCCGGGGGCGACCGCGTTCGCTCGTACGCCACGAGGCGCAAGCTCGCGCGCCACCGCCTTGGTAAGCCCTATCACGCCTGCCTTGGAAGCAGCGTAGTTGGCTTGCCCGGCATTGCCCATCAGGCCCACGACCGAGCTCATGTTGACGACGCAACCGCCGCGCTGGCGCATAAAGGTCTTGGTGAGCGCGCGCGTCATATTGAATGTTCCCTTGAGATTGACATCGAGCACGCGATCGAATGCGTCATCGCCCATGCGCATGAGCAGGCCATCGCGGGTGATGCCGGCGTTGTTGACGAGCGCCCAAATGGAACCAAAGTCGTTGAGGACCGCTTCCACGCACGCGTTGACGGCAGCGGGATCGGCCACGTCGCATTGATATGCGCATGCCGTGGCGCCAACCGCTTCACAGGCTTCGCACGTCTTGCGCGCCGCATCGACGCTGCCGGCATAGACGACGGCGATATCAAAGCCGTCCTCCGCCAGACCGACAGCGCAGGCGCGGCCGATACCCCGCGAGCCGCCCGTGACCAGTGCCACGCGACGTGAGTCGTTGCGCTCGAGCGCGCCGTTGTTCAAGTTGCCCATGTCATTCCTTTCGGGTTACAGCCCTGTGGACTATGCGAGCTCGTCGGCAATAGCTGCGACCTGCTCGGCCGTTTCGCACGAATACACGCGAACGTCGCTCAGCGTACGCTTGACCAGGCCCGACAGCGTTTTGCCAGGGCCGACCTCAATAAACGTGTCGATGCCCTGATTCTGCAGAGTATGCAGCGTGTCGACCCAACGAACGGCATGACTCACCTGATTGGCCAAGACATCCGATGCCGCTCGCGGGTCCGCCGGATAGGGCGCCGCCGTCATGTTTGCCATAACAGGAATGAGCAGCGGGGACGGCGCGTGACCGGCCTCGATATATGCAGCAAGGCCACAGGTCGCCTCGGCCATATAGGGGCTATGGAATGCACCCGACACCGCGACCTTCATGGCGCGACCGCCAGCCTCTTTTACCAGGACGTCGAGGGTCTGCAACGCATCGGGCGCTCCGGCGACAACCGTCTGCTGGGGGCTGTTGTAGTTGACCGGCCAGCAGTCCTCGCCGGCCTGTTTTGCCAGGTTCTCGACTTGCGCCGCATCGAGCTTGATGACGGCGCGCATGCCGCCCGGATGGCGCTCGGCAGCCGCGGCCATCAGCGCCGCGCGCTCGCACACGAGTTCAAAGCCCGCTCGCGTATCGAACGCCCCCGCAAAGGTGAGCGCGGCGACCTCGCCCAGCGAGAATCCCGCACAGGCGGCAGGCACCACGCCGCGCTCGCGCAGGGCGACGGCGACCGCTAAGTCGTGCACGAACACGCAAGGCTGCGTGTTCTCGGTCTGCGAGAGCTCCTCCTTGGAGGCGCTCCGGCACTGCTTGCTCGTCCCCGGGCGCACCCCGTCGGCAATGGCGAACACCTCGGCAGCCGCCGGAGATGCTTCGATGAGGTCGACGCCCATCGCGGGATGCTGGGCACCCTGACCGGCAAACAGAAACGCTACGCTACCCATGCGGACGCACCCTTCAGGACATGCTCGGCGCCGCCGACCAGATCGTCGACGATTTCGCGAGCGCTCTGGCGCTCGTTGACCATGCCGGCAATCTGTCCGCACAAATACGAACCCTCTTCGTAATTACCGTCCTTTGCCGCCTTGCGAAGCGCACCCGTGCCCATGGCCCCGAGCTCCTCGGCACTTGCGCCCGCCGCCTCGTTCTTGGCATACGCGTTGGTGAAGGGGCTCTTGAGGGCGCGAACCGGATGTCCCGTCGAGCGACCGGTCGCGCGCGTCGACGTGTCGCCTGCCTTGAGCACCAGCTCTTTGTACTGTTCGGATACGGTGCACTCGTTTGCGACCAGAAAGCGCGTTCCCACCTGGACGCCGGCAGCGCCGAGCATAAAGGCGGCTGCCACACCGCGGCCATCGGCGATACCGCCAGCCGCGACCACGGGAATATCGACCGCATCGACAACCTGCGGGACAAGCGCCATCGTCGAGGTCTCGCCAATATGGCCGCCTGATTCGGTGCCCTCGGCAACCACGGCAGTGGCTCCGCGGCGTGCCACGAGACGCGCCAGCGCCACCGAGGCAACGACCGGGATGACTTTGATGCCCGCTTCGTTCCACGCCTTCATGTACTTGGTGGGATTGCCGGCGCCGGTCACCACAACGGGCACCCGCTCATCAATCACCACTTGTGCGACCTCGTCGACAAACGGGCTCATGAGCATAACGTTGACGCCAAAGGGCTTATCCGTCTTGGCGCGCAGCTCGTGAATCTGATCGCGCAGCCAGTTGGCATCGGCATTCATGGCCGCGATAATGCCTAAGCCGCCTGCCTCGGACACGGCCGATGCCAGCGAGGCGTCAGCAATCCAGGCCATGCCGCCCTGGAACACAGGCTTTTCGATGCCGAGCAGATCGCAGAGAGGAGACTTGAGCATCACTACTTCTCCAATGCCGCCTCGACCGTATCGACGAACTCGCCGACCGTCTTGGGGTTCTCCTCGGTATCGAGCTCAATGCCAAACTCGTCCTCAACGGCAACGAGGATCTCGACGGTACCCAGGCTGTCGAGGCCAATCTCCTCGAGCGTGGACTCGGGCTTCATCTCGACATCGTCAAGGCCGGCGGTCTCGCGGATAACGTCGCAAACGCGCTCGAAGGTCTTCTGATCTGCCATGGTAGTTCTCCTTTGTTTGTGCCCCAGGGGCGTTTTCATTTCCTATGTGCAACTACTTCCAGCGAAGTAGATAGCCACCTACATCCAAGCCGGCGCCAAATCCGACCAGGGCGATGGTGTCGCCCGCGTGCAGCGCGCCGGTATTTGCCAGTCGATCGAGAGCAAGCGGAATGCAGGCGCTCGAGATGTTGCCGGTTTCACGCAACGTTCGGGCCACACGGTCATCCGGCACACCTAAGCGCTTGACCGCCTGGCTCAAGATTCGTTCGTTAGCCTGATGGAATACAAAGTGGTCGATGTCCTCGACCGCGATGCTCGCGTCGCAGACGAGCTTGTTGACCGTGTCGCAGATGGCATTGACGCCAAACTTGAAGACGCGACGGCCGTTCATGGAAAGCACACTTTCGCGGTCCTGCGCCGTTTTATACGGCGAGGAGCCCGCCAATCCGGGGACGCGCAGTGTTTCGACGTCAGGCGACGTCGAAAGCTCAACAGCAAGGGGATTCTCTCCCCCGGCCCCTATGACCGCAGCACCCGCGCCATCGCCAAAGAGCACGCAGGTGGCGCGGTCGGTCCAGTCGAGCGCGCGCGTCA
>CABQHR010000054.1 GCA_902463875.1 uncultured Collinsella sp. | reverse complement strand
CGGTCATGACGTCGACGGTGTTGATGCAGCGAATGATGCAGGGCCAGTCGTAGGCGCGCTTGCCCTCGCGCACGCCGGTGGCGCGGAAGTCGGGCACCACGGCGAAGTACTGCCAGATGGTAAGACCTGCCTTGTCGATCTCCTCGCGTACGATGGCATCGGCTTCGCGCAGCGCCTCGAGACGGTCGCGGGTGATGGCACCCAGGCAGCGAACGCCCAGGCCGGGGCCGGGGAACGGCTGGCGCTCGACCATGCTCTCGGGCAGGCCGAGCTCGCGACCGACAACGCGGACCTCGTCCTTGTACAGCAGCTTGACGGGCTCGCAGAGCTCAAACTGCAGATCATCGGGCAGGCCGCCCACGTTATGGTGGGCCTTTACGCCATCCTTGGACTCCAGAATGTCGGGATAGATGGTGCCCTGGGCAAGGAAGCTGACCTCGTCGCCAACCTTGCGGGCCTCCCCCCTCGAACACGCGGATGAATTCGGCGCCGATGATCTTGCGCTTGGCCTCGGGTTCTTCGACGTCCACAAGCTTATCCAGGAAGCGATCAGTAGCGTCAACATAGACCAGGTTCGCGTCCATCTGGTTCTTAAAGACGTCGACGACCTGCTCGCTCTCGCCCTTGCGCATCAGGCCGTGGTTCACATGCACACAGATAAGCTGCTTGCCGATGGCCTTGATGAGCAGGGCCGCGACAACCGAGCTGTCAACGCCGCCGGAAAGGGCCAGCAGGACCTTCTTGTCACCGATCTGCTCACGGATTGCGGCAACCTGCTCGCCGATGAACACCTGGGCAAGTTCGGGAGTGGTGATACGCACCATATCGTCGGGACGCTTGTTGGGATCCATGCAGAGCTCCTTTTCGGTTCGATGGAAATGCGTTGCACATATGCAAACGCACCGTCATATGACCTCATTATATGCAGAGCTGAGTTCGTTTCCCATCGCTGCGTCAGAGCTTTTTGCAGGGGTGGCAATTTTTCCTAATGTCGAGGTCAGCTAGGCTTCGGTAGCCACCTTGGGAGCATCGCCGATAGACTCTTCCTTTATACGTTCGGCATAATCGTAGGCGATACCCACAAATTCCAGTCCCGAGCAACAGGGGTACAATTGCTGCTAGTGTTGCCAGCTGTTGGGAGATGGAAAATGGACTGCGATGACTACCCATGCGTTCCCATGCCGTTGATGTGCACCGCCTTTGTGCCGAGGCAGATTGACGCTGCGGTTGCAAGCATTTCCGACCCCGATTCACGCACCATCGCCACGGCAGAAGCGCTGTACTTTCGCGGACAGGCCACCCTCGCCGCCGAGACAGCACACCCCTATCTTGACGCTACCGACCCCGCACTGCGCTATTCCGCATGCTTTATCTGCGGATATGCCAGCCTGTCGCTCAACCGTATCGCCGATGCCCGCCGTTGCCTTGCGGGCATCCTCGATACGCCAACTGACGAGGAATCGCCCGCCGTCCACGCCATGCATATCCTGTTCGCCTCCGCCGCGAGCGTCCTGCTGCACTTGCCTTCCCCGTATTCCGCCGAAGAGTTTTATCCGCTTGCGGCGCATCTGCCCGAAGGCCTGCGCCTGTTCGCCAGCTACGTGATGGCGCACGCCTTGTATCTGCGCGGAGAATACGGCCGCAGTCTGGGCATGGCGGAAAACGCCCTAATTATGAAACAGGGAAGCTATCCCATCTCGGAACTGTTCCTGCACCTGGCAGCTTCCATGGCATGCATGAGTCTCAAAGACGTCGACGCTGCAAGGACGCATTTCGGAACCGCTTGGAACATTGCGCGTCCCGACGGCCTTATCGAGCTCATCGGCGAGCACCACGGCCTTTTACAGGGGCTCATCGAGGCATGCCTAAAAACGCAATACCCTGACGACTTCGCGCACATCATCGAGATCACATACCGCTTCAGCTACGGCTGGCGGCGCATCCATAACCCCGATTCGGGCGAGGACGTGGCTGACGACCTGACGACCACGGAATTCACCATGGCCATGCTCGCCTGTCGTGGGTGGACCAACGCCGAAATCGCACGCCATATGGGAGTATCGCCGGGCACCGTCAAAAACCGACTATCCGGCGTATACGCAAAGCTTGGCATCGGCACACGCGCCGAGCTGGTCGCGCATATGTTACGTTAGCGACCGGACTGCCAAGCGCATCGAACGCATTCCGGAACCCGGCGCTTCGCTCGATCAATTTGGACATTTTGACCCTTGAACGGCACTACCGCTACGTGGCGCCTTCTCGCAAAATTGGATTATTTCCACCGATACTTGCGGGATGGGAGCCCAAGATGCTTGATCGCCGTTCGTTACTTGTCGCCGGAGCGTCCTCGTTAGCGAGCATTATGTTGCCGCGCGTGCCGGGAAGCACAAACGCCTTCATATTGCCGTTCGCGCCCACCGAAGCCCATGCCGACGAAAAAGACCCCTTCAGGGTGCTCGTTCTCTCGCGCACCATGTTTGGTGTGGTCGTGGTCGACGTCGCCAACAAGAATACGCCTATCGCAGGCGCCAAGGTCACGCTCACGTCGCGCTACGCCGCAGGCAAGCAGCTCGCCGCCACGACCGATGAAGAAGGCACGGCCATCTTTGAGGTCGCCCCTCTTTCGGAAGGCTACGTGGACGAGGCAACGCTTCTCGACGCATACGACTTTAACGGCGGCATCTCCATTAGCATGGCGGGCTACCGCGATGTCGAGATTCCCCTTGCGCGTATCCAGGGCGGTACTGCCATTACCGCGCCCACGCGTCCGCTCTCCGACGGGGAGCCGTACTTCCGCCAGCTCACGTTCGACGAGTGGGACATCCAGTACGCCGACGCCACGTTCATGGCGATGCCCAAGGACGATGAAGCAAACGAGCAGCCCGACACGCACGCCTTTACCGTACAGGCCCATCTACCGCAGGGTGGGCAGGCAACGCTGCGCATCAACAAAGTAATGCCCGCCGTGGGCAGCTCGCCCGAAACCGTCACGCAGATTGGCCAGGTCAAGGCCAGCGCGTCGGGCGCGGATAATCTGGCGACGTTCACGCTCGAAGACAAGTTCCTCGATGCGGCGTCGGGCCTTTTGGAAGAAGGGTGCAAGCTACGCTTTGTGCTCGACTACCAAGGCAAAACCTACACGCTCTCCTCCCCCATGGCCGTTGTCACCGCGCCGGCCGCAAAGGCGGAATCGGGCTCGACCACCATCATTCCCACCACCATGGATCAAGAGATCACTCCGTTTGATTTCCCCGCGGCGTTCCCCGGCATCGGCGGCAACAAGTTCACCTGCTGGATGCCCACGTTTCCGATTCTCTTCGATTTCTCGTTTGCCGGGTACGTGTTGTTTGGCGGCGGATACAAACCAGTCAGTTACATGAACGATTCGGGCAACCCTGATCCGGAGTACTGGAAGAAGTCGCCGCGCGAGTCGGGCGCCAAGCAGGCAAACCGCTACCTCGACGAGATGGAGGGGAAGTGGAACCAATACAAGAACATGAGCGCCGGATCGGGCACCGACCCAAGAAACACCAAGCTGCTTCGTCACCATTGCACGCTGCTGTTCACGATGGATATCGCCACACAGGTGTACGGATCGCTCGCCTACGACTGGGTAGGCAAAACTTGGGGCGATAACAACGATCCGGCGTTTGGCAATATTAAGGCCCTCTTCCAAGTAAAAACCGACCTCAACTGGACCGAGCAGTTCACCTTGGGCCCGGTGCCGTTTTTCCTAAACGTCAATCCTTGGGTGTTGGCAAAGCTGGCGCTCGCGGTAGGCGCCCACACACACGGCAGCGGTGCGGCGTTCTTCAAAAACATTTCGCTCGACTATTCCAATACGTCGGGATCATTCACCATCCAGATCGGGCTTGCCGTCACCTTTGGAGCCGGCGTTGCAGGCGTCGCTTCGTCCGCCGTGCGCGGTGCCGCATCCCTCACACTGTTCATTGGGTACGAGAAGGCAGACGGCCACCAGCTTCCGCGCCTGCGCGCGGGCGCGGACGTCGATGTCGACGTGATACTCCAGTTTGTCATGTTCAAGTGGACCACCAAGGCCTGGTCGGGGTCGTGGCCCACACTTCTCGATTCGTGGAACATGTCGGTCAACAACGGCGACCAGTATGTGCTCCAGCGCTCAGAGCTGGCACTGGACGGAGACACGCCATATACGCTGGATGCCTGCTTTGGCGCGGCTGGCAATGCCGAGTCGGGCGGCGTGCCGCAGTTTATCGCGTCGGCCACCATCGTCACCAATGCCGAGCTGCTCGCATGCGCCGAAGTTGCAGCCACCGCCGTAAACGCCGCGCCGGTCGTGCGCGATTGGGACCGGGCGGTCACGCGTATTGAACTCGAGGCAGACGCGGAGAGCGACGACACGGGGCAGGTCGAGCATTTCGTCCACGCCCTGATGGAAGATGACGAAAATGCCGCGCCGATGTATGAGTATACCTACATCGGCCAGGCGACGAACGCCGTTGCGGACTCGAACGCCAATTCTGCCGGCGTGTCGGAGGACGAGAGAGGCGGCATAAAGCCCTCGAGCGACAACGTGCTGTTTTCCGGCGTGCTCAGCGAAGCCCACATGAAGCTAACGATGATTGCCGGCGTAGAATGCCTGTTCCGTATCGCCTCGGTGCGCTACGGCGACAATGGCCGCTCGCGCCTGGTGGTGCACACAAAGGCAAACGGCACGTGGTCCGCTCCCACGCCCGTGGACTTCCCCCTTGGGTTTGGCGAGGGCGACGTGGGGCGCGACGGCATATTCGATTACGACTTCGACGTGGTGGAATATACAGACGGGAGGGAAAACCAGGACGCCTACGTGCTGCTGGTCTCGGGCGAGCGCCCCGCCGGCGACAACACCCTTTTCGATACGGCGAGCACATCCGGCATACTGTCCGTTGTGCGCCTGCGCATAAGCAACGACGGAGTTCGCGTGATATCGCACACGTCGTGGCGCAGCATCTCGCGCGGCCGCCTTCAGGAGGATGGCTACCATTGCCTGCAGTGCCCGCGCATCACGGTAGGCAAGACGCTGGTCGACGGACGCCTGTCGGGTGCCTACCTCCACCGCCGCGGAACCACCGCAGAGAAGGCGCTCGGCAGCGAGGCCGAGGTTGCGCTGGAATGCTTTACCCTGTGGTCGGATGATTTGGGCGACAGCCTGACGTTCCGCCAAGTTCTTCGCTTTCCGCAGGCACCGTCGAGTATCGAGCTGAGCGAGCCCGAGAATATCAACGGCAAAATGGTGGTGCCCGTTGCGTACGAGACCGCAGACGGTTGCGGCTGCGCATCGTACGCCGTGATCGGCCAGTCCATTGCGGGCTGGGGCGTTATGCCACCAGACGCCACGGTGCCCCATGCGGTGCCGTGGCCACAACATTCGGGCTTTTTGGCCACCGTCAACGAGCAGCTGCAGCATATTACTTGGACGCGAGGCGCATCGGCATTTGCAACGCAGCCCGTGGGTGCCGCAGGCTGTGGCCCGGCATCGTTTAGCGTAAGCAACAACGGCAGGTGCGCGCTCTATGTAGAGAACACCGATGGCAAGGTGGGGCAAACCTACGACGAAGAAGGCAACCCGGTAGCAGTGATGGGCAAGCACTTCCGCATCTTCGCCAGCACCTTGGCAGGCGATCTGTTCACGGAGCCGTTCGTGATGTGCGAGCTGGACCATCCCATCGATCAGATAACGACATTTTTGACGTCGGGAGGCATGCTCTCCGCGCTCGCCACGCACATTGTGAGCGCGGAGAAGAGCGAGGCAGAGCTGCACGGCATCGAAGTGCCTCTGGTGGCGTGTGCCACTCCGACGGGCGCGGTCGCTACCTCGGGCGCGGTGGTGCCCGGAGCAGCAGGCGAATCCTTCATGGTCACGGTGCGAAACGACGGCAACACTTTGCTGACTGCCGGCACAATCGATCTGTACCGAGAGGGCTCCAGCCAGCCGTTCTCCAGCGCATCCATCGGATTCGGAGCGAACGCACGCATGGCTTCGATCTACGATCCAGAGCTTGCCGAAGACGCTTCGGCCAACGACATGGCACACGTAAAGTACGCGCTCGAGACGCTGGGCGCACGTTTTGCAACGCACCCGCTGGTAGCCGACAACGGCAACGCCGTGCTGGCACCGGGTTGCACGGCACAGTTCCGCATGAGCTTCGCCATCCCCGAGAGCTGGAGCGACGAAGTGGGCAAACGCGTCACGCTGTATGCGAAGGCGCGTAATCTGGTGGCGCTCGATCCCGTAACGCTCGAGGAGATCCGACCGGGCGCAAACTCGGCGCTGAGTGCCGTTCTGCACGAGCTTCATGTGCCCGACGCGGCATGCGAACGCTCAGAAGTTCAGGTCGGCGTATGCGACAGCGCGGATACGACAGGACTTCACGACGCCCCAATGACGGTAGACGGCGATGGTGGCTCGAGTGGAGGTGGTTCCGACGGAAGCAGCTCCGGTGGCGGCAGTGGCTCTGGCAGCGGCAAGGATCACGGCAATAACAAGCGCTCCAGAAAAGCGGGCGCGCTCGCCGGCACGGGCGACAGCAACGTCCCCCTAACCGCAGCCGCAGCAGCACTCGCCGCAGCTGGTGCCGGCCTTGTCGCCTACAGCGTCCGCCGCACGGCGCTCGAAAAAGACACCGCCAATGAGGTCAATTCGGATAGGCCTCGCTAGCTCCTAGTTACTTTTGTGTGAGACGCCGACTCGGCTCATCGAACACCAAAAGGGGCTGGCCCCGATAACTCGGAGCCAGCCCTGAGTCGCCTGACGTAAGAATCGCGGCGTTACTTGAGCTTCAGTGCCTCCATCATGGGCACGGCGGCATCCCAGTCGATCTTCCAGCCAATCGACACGCGGACGGTCTCGCCCGTCGCGGGAGCCGTCGCAAATAGCGTATGGCCGTTGTCGGGACCGGTAAAGCGCAGCCACGTTATGCCGTTGTACTCGACCTGGTCGGTTGTCGTTTCCTTGCCTTCATAGATCTGCTCCAGGCTTGCAACTTCCTCCTCCGGCGAGCGCGGGAAGATGCTGATGTTCAGGCGTCCTCCAGTCTCGTCGTGGAAGAAGTTTGCCTTTTCGTGCTCTTCGTTGGACGAATCCAGCGTGTACCCATCGGCGGCCTCGATACTGTACGATGCGCAAGCGATGCCGGTCATATTGGCCGCGTCACCAGAATCGGCCACGCCGCCGGCCGCCTTGAACTCCTTGGTCTCGCATCCCGTGGTGTCAAAGTGCATGGCCTCATAATTCTTGGCGGGGGCGTAAGCGTCTACGAACTCGACAGTGATGGGCCCGTAGTACGCCGTCTTGGGGGCCCAAAAATACACGTACTCAACGGTCTCGCCCGGGCCGATATCTGGCCTCTTGGAAAGATCGATGCCCTCGTGAAGCTCATCGGGAGCCTCGCTTGCAACGTAGTCGAGCACGGCCGCCTTGCCGGAAGTAAACAACGGGTCGTCTGCCTCAAGATCGCCCTGGGCAGCATGCACGTTAAAGGAACTGAACGTCTTGTTCTTTGTGTTGTTGTTGGTAATCTTGATGTGCAGGTAAAAGCCGTCCTGCTTCTTGGCATCACCGCGATAGAACGTACCGTGAGCCACCGACTCATAGGTAATGCCTGCCACCTCGACCGTCTGCGACTCATAGGCCTTGGGCTTCTCGGCCTTCTCCTGCACAGGTGCGCTCCCGCCCGAGCCACTCGGCGCATTACCGCCGCAGCCGGCCACCGTACATGCCAGCACGGCCGAAAGCGTCACGGTGGGAATTCCTAACAGCAGCTTCTTCGTCATGGGCTTCATCATCCTCACCGCTCCTTTCGGCTTGCAGCTCATCCGTTGCCCGAGTCCCAAGTCGACCCCGTGGCATCGGCTTCCACTATGAGCGTATGACAAAACACGACGCCGGCGAAGTGACCCACGGCCCAAATAACGACCCGCCAGCGTTCCTTATGGGCCAAAGGGACTCGCACACGCACGCCCGTGGCCCATAAAACGAGACGCTTGTCCCAATGTTCGATTCGGAACAACAATCCGCACGACACGTTTTACCCGTTAATCCGAACGATTGTTCGATGGATTTCGTGTTGGGTGGAATCGCCCAAGGGCTGGGCTATGCTACCTTGACTATCTATATGACTTAAACGCAGCAAAGGAGTATCGAGAGAGCGAGCATGGCAAAAAACACCGCAAACTATGGTAACGACAGTATTCGTCAGCTCAAGGACGAGGAGCGCGTACGCCTGCGCCCCGCCGTCATCTTTGGCTCGGACGGACTCGACGGTTGCGCGCATGCCGCCTTCGAGATCCTGTCCAACGCCGTTGACGAGGCGCGCCAGGGCTACGGCAAGCTCATCACCCTTACCGCCTTTCGCGATGGCTCCATCCAGGTAGAGGACAACGGCCGCGGCTGCCCGCTCGACTGGAACCCCTCCGAGAAGCGCTTTAACTGGGAGCTCGTCTTTTGCGAGCTCTACGCCGGCGGCAAGTATAACAACAACCAGGGCGGCGACTACGACTTCTCGCTCGGCACCAACGGCCTGGGCTCCTGCGCGACCCAGTACGCCTCCGAGTACATGGACGTCACCGTCTGGCGTGACGGTAACAAGTACTCCTTACACTTTAAGAAGGGCAAGGTCGTCGGCGCCAAAAAGAAGGCGCTCGAGATTGAGCCCAGCGACGAGGACCGCACCGGCACCACCATCAAGTGGCGCCCCGATCTTGAGGTCTTCACCTCCATCAGCATCCCCCACGATTGGTATCGCGAGACCATGCGCCGCCAGGCCGTGGTCAACGCCAACGTTACCTTCCGCCTGCGCATCGAGGGCGACGATGGCGAGTTTTCCGAAGAGGACTTTTGCTACCCCAAGGGCATCGAGGACTATGTGCTCGAGAAGGTCGGTGCCGACTACCTCACCGAGCCCTTCTTTATCGAGGCCGACCGCCGCGGTCGCGACCGCGAGGACCTGCCCGACTACAACGTCAAGATTACCGCGTGCATGTGCTTCTCGCGCACCTTCATGATGCAGGAGTACTACCACAACTCGTCATGGCTCGAGAACGGCGGTTCGCCCGAAAAGGCCGCCCGCAGCGCTCTGACCAGCGCCATCGATGCCTACATCAAGCAACAGGGCAAGTACAACAAAAACGAGAGCGGCATTAAGTGGCAGGACGTCCAGGACTGTCTGGTGCTGGTGACCAACTGCTTCTCCACCCAGACGTCCTACGAAAACCAGACTAAGAAGGCCATCAATAACCGCTTTATCCAGCAGGCGATGACGGCATTCTTTAAGGAGCGCCTCTCGACCTATCTGATCGAGAACAAAGACGCCGCCAACAAGATCATGGAGCAGGTGCTCATCAACAAGCGCTCGCGCGAGAACGCCGAGAAGACGCGCCAGAGCATCAAGACCAATCTGCAGCAGAAGACCGACATGGCCAACCGCGTGCAGAAGTTCATCGACTGCCGCTCCAAAGACAAGGACCGTCGCGAGATCTACATCGTAGAGGGCGACTCGGCAGCAGGCGCCATCCGCACCTCGCGCGATGCCGAGTTCCAGGGCGTTATGCCCGTTCGCGGTAAGATCCTCAACTGCCTGAAGGAGGACTACCCGCGCATCTTTAAGTCCGACATCATCATGGACCTCATGCGCGTGCTGGGCTGCGGCGTAGAGATCAAGGACAAGCGCATCAAGAACCTCGGTGCCTTTGACCTGGATAATCTCAACTGGAACAAGGTCATCATCTGTACGGACGCCGACGTCGACGGTTATCACATCCGCACGCTCGTACTCACCATGCTCTACCGCCTGGTGCCCACACTTATCGACGAGGGCTACGTGTATATCGCCGAGTCGCCGCTCTACGAGATCAACTGCAAAGAGAAGACCTACTTTGCCTACACCGAGCTCGAGAAGAACGGCATCCTCAAGGAGATCGGCG
>CABQHR010000053.1 GCA_902463875.1 uncultured Collinsella sp. | reverse complement strand
GCGAGCTCCTGGTACGAAGCGAGGTCCAGGCGAAGGTTGCCGGCAACCTGCTTCATGGCCTTGGTCTGAGCGTCGCCACCGACGCGGGACACGGAGATGCCCACGTCGACTGCCGGGCGCTGGCCCTGGAAGAAGAGCTCGGACTGCAGGTAGATCTGACCATCGGTAATGGAAATGACGTTGGTCGGAATGTAGGCCGAGACGTCGCCGTCCTGGGTCTCGATGATCGGAAGAGCCGTCATGGAGCCATAACCGTTCTTCTTGGACATCTTGACGGCACGCTCGAGCAGACGAGAGTGCAGGTAGAAGATGTCGCCAGGATAGGCCTCGCGTCCGGGCGGACGATGCAGCGTCAGCGACATCTGACGGTAGGCCACAGCCTGCTTGGACAGGTCGTCGTAGATGACGAGCACGTGGCCGCCGGGGTTGGTCTCGCTGGCGGGCTTGCCGTCCTCGCCGTTGTACATGAAGAACTCGCCGATAGCGGCACCGGCCATAGGCGCGATGTACTGCATAGGGGCGGAATCGGCAGCGGTTGCCGAAACGATGATGGTGTATTCGAGCGCACCGTGCTGAGCGAGGGTCTCGCGGATGTTGGCAACCGTGGAGGCCTTCTGGCCGATGGCGACATAGATGCAGACCATGCCCTTGCCGCGCTGGTTGAGGATAGCGTCGATGGCGATGGCGGTCTTACCGGTCTTACGGTCGCCGATGATGAGCTCACGCTGGCCGCGGCCGATAGGCACCATGGAGTCGATAGCGAGCAGACCGGTCTGAACCGGCTCGCACACCGGGGTACGGTCGATGACGCCGGGGGCCTTGAACTCGATAGGACGACGATGCGTGGCGACAATGTCACCCAAACCGTCGATAGGCTGGCCGAGCGGATTGACGACGCGGCCGAGCATGGCGCGGCTCACGGGGATATCCATAATGCGGCCAGTGGTGCGGCACTCATCGCCTTCCTTGATGGAGTCGACGGCACCGAACAGAACGGCGCCGACCTCGTCACGGTCAAGGTTCTGGGCAAGGCCGAAGACGGTCTCACCGGTATCGGAGCTCTTGAACTCCAGAAGCTCGCCTGCCATGGCGCTCTTGAGGCCGGAGACGCGCGCGATGCCGTCGCCTACCTCGTCGACCGTTGAAACCTCATGCGTATCGACCGTCGCGGAGAGGCTCGTGAGCTGCTCCTGCAGTTTCTTGGCGATATCCTGGGCATTGAGGGTTTCGGACATTAGGCTTCACCTCCGTACGAATTAGCAGAGTTTGCGAGGGTCTCCTGCGCGATGCGCAGCTGCGTCTTGACGGAAATGTCACGACGCTCGCCGCGGGCCTCGAGCACCAGGCCGCCCACGATAGACGGGTCGACCTGCTCGATAAGGAACACCTTGCGGCCGAAGTCCTGCTCGCATTTCTTAGTGATGGTTTGACGCAGCTCGTCGTCGAGCGGGATCGCCGTGGTGACGGTCACGCCCACTACATCCTCGTCTTCCTCGGCAACATACTTAAAGGCAGCTGCCACCTTGGGAAGAAGGTCGAGCTGGTCGCGCTTGGACATGGTGTCGAGCACGGCGATGATCTCGGGGCTGGCAGAAGCCAGGCGCTCGATCATCTCGAGGTCCTCGAACACATGGTTCTCGGCCTTAGCGGCTTCCAGAAGGGAGCGCGCATAGGTCTCGAGCACCTTGTCCTGATAGCGGCTAGTCGGCATTCAGGCTACCTGCTTCCTGGATGTAGCGCTCGATGAGCTTCTTCTGCTCGGTCTCGTCCTCGAGTGCCTCGCCCACGATCTTGGTGGCGACGGCAACGGACAGGTCGGCGATGGAGCTCGCGGCACCGGCGTAGATGGACTTGCGCTCGTCCTCGACGGTCGTATGGGCCTTGGCGATGATCTCCTCGGCCTCCTTGTGAGCAGCCTCGATGATACGGGCGCGCTCGGACTCGGCGTCCTTACGGGCCTCGAGAACGATGTCGGCAGCCTGACGACGGGCGTCGGTGACGATCGAGTCGGACTCAGCGCGCTTGGCGATAGCCTCCTGCTTGGTCTTCTCGGCCTCGTCGAGGCTCTCCTCGATCTTCTTGCCGCGCTCCTCCATGGTTTTCATGATGCCCGGCAGGGCGACCTTGGCCAGCACGATCCAGATGATCAGGAAGGCGATAAGCGCCGGGATGAACTCCGCCATCTTAGGGATGAGGATGTCCGCACCGGCAGCGCCGTCCTCGGCGAACGCGGAAACCGGCATGAGCAGCGCGGCCGCGGACGCGGAGAGTGCGATCGCGCTCTTCTGGGATGAAAGATTCATACTTGACGCTCCGTGCTATTTAACGATCAGCGCGACAACGAAGCCGATCAGAGCCAGAGCCTCGCCGAAGGCGGAGCCCATGATGAAGACGGTGAACACGCGGCCCTGGACCTCAGGCTGACGGGCCATAGCACCCGTAGCACCCAGAGCAGACAGGCCGATAGCAAGACCAGCGCCGATAACACCGAGACCGTAACCGATAACTCCCACGATTCCTCCTTTGTCGTGCGTGTCTTATTTCACGCAGGATAACCTTTTTATAACTGCCGGGCTCCATGGGTACGGGCACCGGCGGTTTAACGAATTGCTTACCTTTAAGGCGCGAGCGGAAGACTACTCCTCCTCCGCGACCTCCTCCGCCTCGGAGACATACACGGCGGTAAGGACCGTGAAGACGTAAGCCTGGATGGCGCCGACCACAAGCTCGATCGCATAAATCAGGATGAGGATGGCAAGCCAGGCAAGCGAAGGCAGGGCGCCGACGGCGTGGGCCGCGGAAACCTGCTGAAGCAGCGGCTGCATGAACATGCTCGCCATGATGGCGAACGAGCCCATGACCACGTGTCCTGCGAACATGTTGCAGAACAGACGGACGGCGAGCGTGATGAGGCGCAGGAAGGTCGAGAAAAGCTCGACGACCCACACAAGCACGTTCATCGGGAAGCTCACGCCCTGCGGGGCGAGGCTCTTGATGTAGCCGATCACGCCGTGAGCCTTGCATCCGTAGTAGATGAAGTACACGAAGGCGAAGATGGCGAGCGCGGCGGTGGAGCCGATTGCACCGGTGCCGGGCTTCATTCCCGGGATCAGGCCGATCATGTTATTGATCAGGATGAACAGGAAAAGCGAGCACAGGAACGGGAAGTGCTTCTTCCAGTTCTCACCCACGACGCCCTTGCCGATATCGTTCTCGACGTACTCGATGATGTACTCGAAACCGTTGACGAAGAAGCCCTTGGGAACCAGGGTCTGCTTCTTCTTGAACACGGCCAGGACGATCAGGAGCACGATCGTGGAGACGATCAGCCAAAACGAGTACTGCGTGATGCCGCAGCTCAGATCGCCCACGACAGGGGTGGAGCTGAACTCGCTGACCAGATGATTAATCTCATCAGGCAGCTTTTCAAAAATTTCCACGACTTACCTTTCGACCTCATGAGGATCTCGCAGCGCCTTGGCGACGCGAACCGTGCAGGCGGCCATAAAGGCCACGAAGCCGATCGCCTCGCCCAGGAGGAACATGCGAAATGCCTCTCCGAACAACGCAAACACAACCAAGGTAAAGACAAGCAACGCGATCGCCGAGACCGCGAGACTCACCATGCCCTTGAGCATGTCCGCATTCTGTTTATCGTCAAGAACCGGCTTGAGCGTAAAGACAAAGGGAAGAAAGGCGACCGCGCCCGCGATGGCGCCTGCAACGATAGCGAGCAGATCGGCTATCTGAAACATTGGCGTCCTCACTTTCCTTTTTAACGCTTCCCAGAACAGTTCCCGCCAAACATTGGTGACTATTGTACGAGCCAATCGCTAAAGTACAACCGAAAAAGCATCGGTTAATACGCAGCTGTACGTTTTCTTAAGACCTTCTTTATCCCGCAGGTAGGTAATACGTTTTTCTCGAACCCCTCAGGGCTAAACGTCCGTTAACAGGAGTGCGCGTGGACGTCTTTTGCTCGCCCGCGCGCACCATTTCTTCGTATTTGTGACTGCAGCCGACAAGGCCCGACGGCTAGAGCGTGCCGTAGATGCGGTCGCCGGCGTCGCCCAGGCCGGGAACGATGTAGGCGACCTCGTTGAGATGGTCATCGATGGCGCACGTATAAATGTGTACGTCGGGATCTTTTTCGGTCAGCGACTTGAGGCCCTCGGGGGCCGCGACGATGCACAGCATGCGGATGTCCTTGACACCACGCTCGCGCAGGTAGCTGATAGCCATCTCGGCTGAGCCACCCGTGGCCAGCATGGGGTCGACAACCAGGCAAATGCGCTGGTCGATATCCTTGGGCATCTTGCAGTAATACTCATGCGGCTCGTGGGTAACCTCGTCGCGCTCCATGCCGATATGGCCCACGCGAGCGGAGGGCACCAGGTCGAGGATACCGTCGACCATACCAAGGCCTGCACGCAGGATGGGAACGATGGCGAGCTTCTTGCCGGCGAGCTGCTTAAACGTGGCGGTGGTGATGGGGGTCTCGACCTCGACGTCTTCCATGGGCAGGTCGCGCATGGCCTCGTAGCCGTCAAAAAGCGCGAGCTCGCGCACGAGCTGGCGGAACTGGTTGGTGCCGGTGCTCTTGTCGCGCAAGATCGACAGCTTGTGCTGGACGAGCGGGTGATCGACAAGGGTCACACGGGACGTATCGTAGGTGACGGTCATGGGTTGAAGCCCCTTTCGTTGCGGCCGGAAGATGGCCTTGCTGACAAGGCGCACGGCGACGTTGTTGCCGCGCGCCGTGCATAAGTTTAACGGTTTGTTGTATCGAGTGCCCCGTCGCAACCCTACTGAACGGTGCTGAGCGAACGCTTGACGGCATCACGCCAACCAGCGAGGTTGCTCTCACGGCGCTCGGCGGACATATGAGGATGGAAGATTTTGACGATCTGAGCGTTTTGCTCCAGCTCCTCCAAATCCTCCCAGTAGCCGACGGCAAGGCCCGCCAAGTACGCGGCGCCGATCGCCGTGGTCTCCACCGTCTCGCACTGCAGCACGGGCATATCCAGCAGATCGGCCTGGAATTGCATGATGAACTCGTTGCGCGAGGCACCGCCATCGACGGACAGGCGCTCAATCGAAAGTCCCACGTCCTGCTCCATGGCGCGCAGCACGTCATAACTCTGATAGGCCATGGACTCGCAGGCCGCACGCACAATGGTCGCGCGACTCGAGGCACCGGTCAGGCCGCACACGATACCGCGAGCATGCGGGTCCCACCAGGGAGCGCCCAGGCCTGCGAAGGCGGGGACGAGGTAGCAGCCCTCGTTGTCGTTGATCGAAGCGGCGAGTTGCGCGGACTCGCTCACGCTCGAGATGATGCCCATGTTGTTGCGCAGCCAGTTCATGGTGGAGCCTGCGGCAAAGATAGAACCCTCGAGCGCATAGCTGATCTTGCCGTCCGCGGCGATACCGATCGTGGAGACCAGACCGTTCTTGGATTCGACGATCTCGTCGCCGGTGTTCATGAGCATAAAGCAACCCGTGCCATAGGTGTTTTTGGTCTGGCCGGGATGGAAGCAGCAGTGGCCGAATAGCGACGCCTGCTGGTCGCCCGCCACGCCCATGATGGGTGGCATGTTGGTCATGATGTCGCTCGCAACGCGGCCGTAATCGCCCGAGCTCCAACGAACCTCGGGCATCATGGAGCGCGGGACGTCGAAAAGCGCCAGCAGATCGTCGTCCCAATCGAGCGCATGGATATTAAAGAGCGCGGTGCGGCTGGCATTGGTGTAGTCGGTAGCAAAGACCTGACCGCCGGTGAGATTGTAGATGAGCCACGTGTCGATGGTGCCGAACATAAGGTCGCCCGCCGCGGCGCTCTCGCGCGCGCCGTCGACGTTATCGAGAATCCACTGCACCTTGGAGGCCGAGAAATACGGGTCGAGCGTAAGCCCCGTGCGGGAGCGCACCAGCTCTTCTGCGCCCTGCTCGACCAGCTCGTCGATCAGAGGTGCGGTGCGACGGCATTGCCACACGATGGCGTTATAGATGGGTTGGCCGCTTATGCGGTCCCACACCACCGTGGTCTCGCGCTGGTTGGAGATGCCGATGGCGGCAATGCGGTCGGAGTGGATACCGCTCTTAAACTGGACTTCCATCATGACGGCGATTTGACTGGCAAGGACCGCCATGGGGTCTTGCTCTACCCAACCGGGACGCGGAAAACTGGTTTTGACGCTGCGACGTGCCTGCGCGACGATGCATCCGTACTCGTCGACGATGGTCGCAAGTACCGAGGTGGTGCCGCAGTCGAGCGCCATGATGTAGGAACCGCCAAAGTTAAACGAGGCATCTTCCATGCCCAGGCTGCCCAGATTCAACGACATCGCTTACACCTTTCTATTGCATCGGGTCGGACAGGACCCGTTCGATCTCTGATGCGGGAAGTGCGCCTTGGCGCAGGATCTGGAGCCCGCCGTGCTGGAACGACACGATGGTCGAGGCATCGCGACACGGAGTCTCACCGGCGTCGACGGCAACATCGACACCCTCCAGGATGCGACCCTCGACGGCGGCAAAGCTTGCCGGCGAGGGCGCACCGTGCGTGTTGGCGCTGGTGCAGGCAAGGGGGCTGCCACAGGCGCGAATGAGCGCCTGCACCACGGGCGAGGCCGAAGCGCGAAGTGCCACCGTGTCGTCGGCGGCGCGCATAAAGGTCGGCACGCAGGGGGCCGCCTTGACCACGATAGTCAGGGCGCCCGGCCAGCATCGTCGGGCGAGCACGCGGGCCTCGTTAGGGATATCCACGCCATAGCGGTCGAGTGCCTCGGCATCATCGACCAGCCAGGCAACCGTTTGGGTGAGCTCGCGCTGCTTGAGAGTAAAAATACGACGATAGCCGGTACCGAGTGCGGGGACCGCGGCGCCGTTGACGGTGGCCTGCGGATCTCGCGGCCAAGATGGGAATTCGCTTGTATCTTGAGGCACGGCGTCCGAAAAGGCGTTAACTGCCACGGCGACACCATAGACGGTCTCGGTCGGGATCAGGGCCAGACCGCCACAGCCGAGCACCTCGGCCGTACGCTCGACGGCAAGCCGATGCGGCTCACGCGCTCCCTCGTATACCCGATAGACCGTCTGCATGTGTATGCCAGCCCCTTACGCTCTGGTGCAAGTTTGTTTACTGTGGGGCATTCTCGCACGAAACGTTCAATCTATTTGCCCAGAGCGCATGTTGGTTTGGTGAGCGGCTCTAGTAGTCGGTGAAAGTGAGGGGGTTATTGGACGGCCACGAACTTCTTTGGCCTGCCGGCGTGGCGTTCTTGGGCGGCGTAGCGCTCGATGCTTTCTATCGTTATCATCCGACGGCCGTCGACGAGTTCAACATCGAGCTTTCCGGCTTTGACCAGCGCGGTGATCCGCGGTGCGGAGACTTTGAGGTCCAGCGCTGCGTCTTTAAATGTTCGGCACGCCGCTTCCCGAGCGTCCTCGTGGTCGATTTCGACTGAAAGGGCCACGACCTCGGCCGAGCGTTCGTACCCTGCCGGAGTCAAACCGTTGTTGAGGTCGTCGGCCAAAAACGCCATCAGTGCCTCGGTGGCATGGGCAATCGCTTCTTCGCGCGTATCGCCATCGGCAAAGGCGCCGGGAATCTGCGGGAAGCTAGCGCAGTAACCGTCGTCTTCTTTTATGAGAACGCAGTCATAGGTAAATCGCTGCCTCATTTTGCCTCCAACTACCATCCAGCTTGGCGACGAATACTTGCCCACGTGCCCTTCTTTGGTCGATCACCACAAGAGCCGTTCACGGTGACAACACGGTCACCAGAAACATACTTAGCATGACTACCGACTTGCGCGACCTTCACGAATCCATTGTGCTTGAGTAGGGCAATGATTTCCCGAAAGGTAGGAGGTTGCATGGGCCGACCTCTTTCAGCCGTCCTAATTATAAACTAATTTATAATTTTTGCTAACCAGTTAATAAATATTGCCGGCGCTGTTTGGGCTCGGTGACGATGGCTCGGACGATGCGGGGGCGATCGGTGAGGTCGTGGACGATGCGCACGTCCGACAGACCCGCCTGACGACAGAGCTCGGCCGCAGCGTCGAGCGCGCCCTCGTAGAGCTCGCAGGCAAAGAGGCCGCCGGCGCGCAACATGTAGGGCGCCGCGTTGAGCAGGCGGCGGAAGATATCGAGGCCGTCGGCACCGCCCTCGAGCGCCAGATCGGGCTCGAAGTCCTTGACCTCGTGCGGCAGCGAGCGCATGACGTCGGTCGGAATGTAAGGCGGGTTGGAGACGAGCACGTCAAAGGTGCCCCACTCGTCGTGGGGAATGGAGCTCACCAGGTTTGTGAGGCTGAAGGCGACCTCATCGGACGTGAGCCCGAGCGCGTCGCGGTTTTTGGTGGCCAGGTCGATGGCGCGCGGCTCGATATCGGTAGCAGTGCAGGCGACGTGGCTGCGACGCTCCCAGGCAAGCGAGAGCGAGATGCAGCCCGTGCCGCAGCCGACCTCGAGAACGCGGGCGACGCGGGGCTCGGCTGGAACAGGTACGCTGGCCTCGGCGGCATCTTGCGCGGGGGTCGCCTGTTGGTCGTTGCCCTCAATGGCGATGCCGTATTCGTCGAGCTCGGGCTCAGGGGTTTCCATGGCCTCTGCTTCTGCCGCCTGCGCGGCGGCTTCCTCGGCCTCGCGATCGGCAAGCTCCTCGGCATAGGCGCGGCTGCCGAGCACGTCGCCACCCAGCGCAGCCTCATCGGCGGCCGTCAGGTTGGCAGCACGGCGCTCGGCGGTCGCGCGTTCGTCGGACAGCGCCGCCTCGGCTTTGCGGGCCTGCTCGACCTCGTCGTTCCAAGGCAGCTCAACACGCTGACGGGCAGCAGCCTCGGAGCTCAGCACCTCGGTATCCAGATAGTTCAGGACTTCTTCGACGAGCATCTCGGTCTCGGGGCGCGGAATGAGCACACCGGGGGCGCACGCGACGTCGATCATGCGGAACTGTGTGCTGCCGGTGATGTACTGCAGCGGTTCGCCTTTGGCGCGACGAACGACGGCCGCGTGCATGGTCTCGAGCTGGGCCGCGTTGAGCGTCTCGTCCATGCGCATATATAAGTCGATGCGCGCCAGACCCGTAGCTGCGCACAGCAGCCACTCGGCAGAAAGACGGGGGTGCTCCTCGCCGCGCTCGGCTAGGTACTCCTTGGTCCACTCGAGACAACGCTTGATGGTCCAGATCTCGTTTGCCATGGGGCCCTCCCCTCTTAAGCGCCGGGCGGCGCGCGAATGTCGGAGCAGATTGTAAGCGAGGCCAGCGCTTGGCAAGGGACGATTGAAGGCGATTATCGAGAATCAGCCCAGATTTTTGCTTGGAGCCCACCTGAAGTGTTCATTCGTCGACGTCTAAATCTGCATCCGTCAAGCTTTTGGCAAGGTTGCCCCAAAACTGACCAATATCTAACCAAATACTTGCCACATTGCTTGACGCGCGACACGCCAAAATTCGCTCCACGACTTCTCGAACGATTTTTGGAGCAATATTTTCAATTGCAGATGCATACCGTTAATTGCTTTAAGCAGGTAAGCAGCCTAAAGGCCATCAAGACAGGTTGAATAATATCTCAAAGCAATGTGCTCAGCCCAGTCATTTAAGAACGTCCCCAATGACTAGTCGTTTAATGACCACTCATTTAAGTCTGTCCCCAATGAGTACATCCGGGGCAAGGCAACGCCGCAGGCAGAGGACGGACAGCGAGCGCCGCTCAGAGCGAACAAGTTGGCATGAAAAAGGCAAGGCATAGACCTTCTGGTCATGCCTTGCCTTTTGAATGACAAATTGTCGCTCTGGGCGGCGCGCAGCGTCGAGTCGTTACGCGGTTCGTAGAACCGCGTAACTCCCCTACACAGCCTGTGCCAGCTTCTCGGCTCGCTCGGCGGCGGCGAGCGCCTCGATAACGGTGCCGAGCTGGTCGCCCAGGAGGACGCCGTTGTAGGTGGAGTTGAAGCCGA
>CABQHR010000052.1 GCA_902463875.1 uncultured Collinsella sp. | reverse complement strand
TTTCATACATGCGACTCGCGGGCACCCTGCCCGCTTTGCTGTTTGGAAAGATACGACCTCGATCGGGCGACAGCCGCGCCAGCTGCGGTTTCTTACGGGCATCTGATAGACCCTTACCGCAAGCGCGGCTCAGCCTTTACAAACGAATAACAATCCAGCGCCGAACATGGCGCACCTTTTACACCAGAGGAAAGTAGTCATTGGGGACGTTCTTGTTTGACTAGTCGTTTAAGAACGTTCCCAATGACTACATCTAAGGCGCCGCAGGTTGAGCATAAGTCAGCGAAAACGCCCCTAAGCGAGCAAGGTGACGTGAAAGAGGAGGGAAGCGTACTTCGGTACGCGACCGACGATTGAACGTCAGATTGCCGCTTAGGGGCGTTTGCAGCGTCGAGCCGTTACGGCGTTTGGTAAAACGCCGTAACTTTAAAGTTCAAGTTCGTTGAGACGGAGGATCGCCACAATATAGATCTTGAGCGCCTGCTTGAGCTGGTCCTCGTTGGCGCACTCGTTGGGGCCGTGCATCTGGCCGCCCCATGCGGGCAGCTCAAGGCCGGTCTCCTCGGGACCAAACGACACGGCGCGGGCAAAGTTGCGCGCGTACGTGCCGCCGCCCATGGCGAAAGGCTCGGCATGCTTACCCGTAAACTCATTATAGGTATCGATGAGCGCCTTCACGGCCGGGTCGTCGGCCGAAACCGAGAACGGCACCTTGGCACGGCCCACGCGATACGTCACGCCAAAGCGGCCCACGAGCGGCTCAAGCTGCTCGCACATGGTATCGGCGCTCGTGCTGTCGGGGAAACGCACGTCGATGACCTGCTCGATGTGGCCATCCACCACGCGGATGACGCCGGGATTGCACGTGAGCGGGCCAAACGCCGCACTCGTCGCATCAATCCCCAGGCCGCGGCCATAAGCATCCGCATGCACAAAGGCCAGGAACTTGACGAACTCGTGCTCGGCAGGCGTCAACAGGCGCTCGTCACGGGCGCCAAACGCATCCTCGGCCTCGCGCAGATACGCCACGATGAGGCCGACGGCATTGATCGTTCCCTCGGGCATCGAGGCATGACCGCCAATGCCGTGGGCGAAAATCTGGGCATGTCCGTTGTCGAGTGCTGTGATCTCCAGGCGGTCGGCGTTCTCGACCGGTGCCGGCAGCTCATCGGCGTCAATCGCAAGCTCGCAGATAGACTGCGACGGAATGGCGTTGCTCGCCTCGGCACCGCTCCAGGACACAATACGGCCGCCGTCGATCTTGGAGCTCACAAATGTCGCCCCAAACTGGCCCTTCTCGGCATTGCAGACCGGGAACTCGGCATCGGGCGTAAACAGAAAGTCGGGGTCTGCGTGGTTCTCCAGATAATGGTGAACGTCGGACATGCCCACTTCCTCATCGCAGCCCAGCAGCGCGCGGAAGGTATAGCGCGGCACAATGCCGTGTTTGAGCAGATAAGCGCCAGCGTAGAGCGACAGCACCGCCGGGCCCTTGTCGTCGATCACGCCGCGGCCGAGCAGCCAGCCCTCGCGACGCTCCATCGCAAATGGGTCGGTATTCCAGCCGGGGCCGGCAGGCACCACGTCCACATGGCAGATAGTCGCGAGCTGCTTATCGCCGCGACCCGGAATATCGGCGATGCCCACAAAGCCCTCGTCATCGCTCGTCTGGTAGCCGAGCTTTTGCGCAATGCCGAGCGCGCAATCGAGCGCATCACGAACCGGGCGGCCAAACGGCGCACCGGGCTCCGCATCGGCAGCAACGGCCACAGACGGATAGCTCACCAGCTGCTCGATATCGGCGACGACATCTTCCCAGACCTCGTCGACATATTCGGCAACGCTCTGCTCCACCTGATTCATGGACGACCTCCTTACCAATGAGCGGCGAGCGCGCTCGCCCCTCACATTACGTCATTAGATAGCGAAAAGTTTAGCAAGCTCGGCCACCGAGTGCACCACCGCATCGGCACCCGCCGTCTCGTGCTCGCCCGGCGCCGCCGCGCCCGAATAGATGCCGATGCACGGCACGCCCATCGCGTGCGCGCCCTCCACATCGTTAAAGCGGTCGCCGATCATCACGGCATCGTCCGCCGTCGCGCCGAGCGCCGCCAGGGCATCGCGGACCGAATCGGCCTTGGTCTCGCGTCCCAGCGGCGGATTCATGCCAACCACGGCTTCGAACTGGCAAAGCCCCAGCTCACGCACCATATCGATGCACTTTGCCTCCATGCGCGACGTCGCCACGGCCATACGCTTGCCCTGGGCGGCCAACCCATCCAGCAGCTCGGGGATCCCGCCGAACACGGGATACTCCTCCGGCCCCAGCTCATCAAAAAAGGCGCGGTACTCGTCGGCCACCACAAGCGACTCCTCGCGGGAAAAGCCGTAAAAGTCGTGAAAGCTCTTCCACAGGGGCGGCCCGATCATGCGGCGCAGATCACCCATCTGCGTCTCCGAAAACCCGCGCGCAGCCAGCGTCTTGCGCGTCGAGGTCATCACTGCCCGACCCGTATCGGCCACCGTGCCGTCAAAATCGAACAGCACAACCGGCCGCTCGCAAAGTTGCAATGCCGCCATCGGCACCCTTCTTCCCCAGTTGATGATTTCCACACCACCGCTTCAAACTGTTGACTATTCAACAATTGAACCTAGCAATGTAGAGCAACTCCACTATACTTGTCGCACTTTGCTTTCAGAAGGCGGCGCTGCCGCGCCCCAACGAAAGGTGCAATTATGTCTTTTGCCATCATAACCGACTCCACGTCGGACATCTCCCCCGCCCGTGCCCAAGAGCTCGGCATTTACGTGATTCCGCTGCATGTGATTATCGAGGGCGAGGACCTGCTCGACCAGGTGCAGATTACCGCCGAGGAATACGTCGCCCGCATGGCTGGCTCCGAGCAGCTGCCGCACACCTCGCAGCCGAGCGCCGGCGAGTTCAAGGCGCTGTTTGACCGCGTACGCGCCGATGGCCACGACAGCGCCATCTTCATCTCGCTGTGCAGCGAGTGGTCCGCCTGCTATTCCAACGCATGCCTGGTCGCCGAGACCCACGAGCTCGACGTGCGCTGCATCGATTCGCGCACCGGCTCGGGCGCCGAGGGCCTGCTGGTGGAGTACGCGCTTGCCATGCGCGAGGACGGCCGCAGCTTGGACGAGACCGAGGCGCAGATCCGCGCGACGCTGCCCGACGCCCACCTGTTGCTGATTCCCCGCACGCTCGAGAACCTGGTCAAAAACGGCCGCGCCCCCAAGCTCGCCGGCCAGCTGACGCAGATGCTCAACATTCGCCTGGCCGTTTCGCCGGAGTGGAAATCGGGCGAGATCAAGGCAATCAAAAAGGGCCGCGGCGCCAAGCGCATCGTCGCCAACACCATGGCAGATTGCCTCGCGTTTTTGGACGAGCACCCGGGCTCAAGCGTGCGCGTGCTCACGACCGGCGCCGCCGAGGAGCAGGAACTTGTCAACGAGGCGCTCGCGGGCCAGGACTACGTAGACGCCGGCACTGGCCCCATCGGCTGCACCATCGCCACCCACGTAGGCGTCGATGCCATCGCCATCAGCTACTGCCCCCGCTACCAGCCCATCCACTAGGGGCACCTTTACCTCTTGCGGTGGAATAGGGACTGTTTTTGGCTTATTAGCCGCCAATCAATCCCTATTCCACCGCAACTTAGAAATCGGCGATCAGCCCAGCGGACCCTGAAACAGTTCCTGATGAGTGCCCATTCTCACCAGCCTAATCACTGGGTTAGTCTTATGGGGAAGATAAAGAACGACCACATCGACCAAGCCATCGGATAGGTGGAAATCGATGTGGCCGTTGTAGTTTCCGCCCGGGTTTGAGAGCTCGTGGGCGCCATACTCCGCCGGAAGTGACCCATGAGCCACAAGCTCTGCAACCGCCGCTTTAAACTCACTTTTTAGCTGCGGATGCATGCGCATCGTTCGTTTGTAGTCCACCTTAAATTGAGCCTCGACTTTAATCTCGAACATCGCTATTCCTCATCGAGGAATGACATAAGCTCATCAGCGTTATTGAATGACAGGCTATCGTCCGGCAAAATCCCCAGCTCATGAGCCTCGGCGATCACCATGGCGCGCCTCGTCACCTCGTTGGGCACCTCCGCCCTTCCTACAATCTCAAAAGGAATCTTTCGCTGATTTACCAGCTGCCGAACGGCAAGATTGAGATAGGAATTGAGGCTGAGGCCGACCGAATCCAAGAACTCAGTCGCCTGCTCCTTGAGCCCCTCTTCGATTCGAACCGTCGTAGGCTTAACTGTTGCTGTAGACATTTGCGACCTCCTCGCCCTCGTCTTTTACACCAGTATACCCAATATAAATGGCAATCTGATGTTAGATAACATCAGATTGCCATGCGTATTCATGTCGCGTGGGCACGATTGATCTACATCAGCCCGCTGAGCGCAATGTCAACGGCCTCGTTGAGGTCGTCGGTAATGTGTACCAGATCCGGATCGAGCGGGCTAATCATACCGGTGCTCATCACCGGGCCGTTGAGCCAGTCGAATAGGCCCTGCCAGTACTCGGTGCCCACCAGCACGAGCGGCATGCGCTTGACCTTGTGCGTCTGCACCAGCGTGAGAACCTCGAACATCTCGTCGAGCGTGCCAAAGCCGCCGGGAAATACGATGGCGCCCGAGCTGTACTTAACGAACATGGTTTTGCGCACAAAGAAGTAGCGGAAGTCCATGCCGAGGTTCACGTATTTATTGAGCCCCTGCTCGTGCGGAAGCTCGATACCCAAGCCGACCGACTTGCCGTTGGCGCTCGCCGCTCCCCTGTTGGCCGCCTCCATGACGCCGGGACCACCGCCGGTGATAACCGCCACGCCGCGCTGGGCGATCTTGCGGCCAACGGCGCGTGCCGCCTTGTAGAGCGGATCGGTCTTGGGCGTGCGGGCACTGCCGAAGATGGTCACCGCAGGACCAAGCTCGGCAAGTGCGCCAAAACCATCAACGAACTCTGCCTGAATGCGCAGCACGCGCCAGGGGTCGGTGTGCAACCAGTCGGTCGAGTCCTCGGGCGCCAGCAGGTTGGCGTAGGTGTTGTCCTTGGGAATCATGGGGCCGCGCATGACCACGGGGCCGCGGCGGTACGTCTCGTCGTAGGCAGGCTCGCCCTCGACATTCTCGTTCTTAATCATGAGTACTCCTATCGAGAAAAAGAAAAACGGGCGGGGTCGACGCCATGCGCCAAACAACCGCCCGAACATCAACTATCCGGTATGGTACCCACGATGCATCAAGTGCTTGCAAGCTATCGGTCAGCGGCCGCGCAAGCAGTGTCAGCGAATGTGCCGACCGGCCGGTGCTCGCCCCTTGCCGTTGCCCACGCCTTGCAAGCGCCCGTGCCGCTCTTAGTAATCCACTGCCGCAGGGCTGTTCATCCAGTCGCTCACAAACGCGCCGTAGCGGCCCTCGATAATGGCCTGGCGGGCCCGCTGCATAAGGTTGAGCAGGTAGTAGATGTTGTGCATCGAAAGCAGAATGCCGCCGAGCATCTCCTTCTGCGTGACCATGTGACGGATGAGCGCACGGCTGTAACCGCCCGTGCACACCGGGCAGGTGCAGGTGGGATCGATGGGACCGTCGTCGTGCGCAAAGCGAGCGTTGCGGAAGTTGAGGCGACCCTCGCTGGAGAATGCCGTGCCCATACGGCCGGTGCGCGTCGGCAGCACGCAGTCAAACATGTCGATGCCCACGCCAACGCCGCGCACGAGCGTGGTCGGGTTGCCGACACCCATCAGGTAGCGCGGCTTATGCTTGGGCATGTACTCGCTCACGAGCGGCGCCAGGGTCTCGAACATGGTCTCGTGATCCTCGCCCACCGAATAGCCACCGATACCATAGCCCGGGAAGTCGCCGCACTCCTCCAGATGGCGCAGCGAACGCAGGCGCAGATCCAGGTGCATGCCGCCCTGAACGATGCCAAAGAGCGCCTGGTCATCGCGGGTATGCGCCTTATAGCAGCGCTCGGCCCACATGCTCGACAGCTCAACGGCGCGCTCAACGTAGGCGCGCGTGGCGGGATAGCCCGGGCACTGGTCGAGCTGCATGCAGATATCGGAGCCGAGTTTCATGGCGATTTCCATGTTGTCCTCGGGCGTCCAAAACACGTGGCGGCCGTCGTAATCGTTGACGATAAAGCGCACGCCCTCATCGGTGAGCTTGACGGCATCGTTGTGGCTGAAGACCTGGAAACCGCCCGAGTCGGTGAGGATGGGGCCGTGCCAGTTCATGAACTTGTGCAGGCCGCCCAGCTCGGCGATGGTATCCTCGCCGGGACGCATGGACAGATGATAGGTATTGGCGAGCACGATCTGGGCGCCGAGCTTCTTGACAGTCTCGGTAGGAATGCCCTTGACGTTTGCCTTGGTGCCCACGGGCATAAAGATCGGCGTCTCGATGTCGCCGTGCGGGGTGTGCAGCACGCCGGCGCGCGCGTGCGTCGTCGGATCCTCGGCAATCAGGTCGAATTTAAAAAGGTTCTGGTCCATAAACTGGAACTCCTTGGTTGCGGTTCATACGCAAACCATTATACGGGCAACCCGCAAGAAGCACCGACTCGACAGAAACTGGTGCGAGGAGGATACGGCAGGGACACGGCAAATGAGCGTGGATTTTTGGACGCTTACCGGATGAGCGTGGATAATCTCCCACTTTTGCCCAAAGCACAGCCCAAAAACGGGAGATTATCCACTTTCATTCTGCGGGCACTCATTTAAGTACGTCCCCGATGAGTGGAGCTATTTACCAGCCACGGCAACGCCGATATTTTGGCAACGTCAGCGAGCGGGTCGCATTTGAGACAAGGTGCCGTGAAATGAAAGGGCGCTGACCTTCTGGTCGCGCCCTTGAAATTGAACGGCAGATTGTCCAAATGCGGCCCGCGCAGCGTCGGCCCGTTACGGCGTTCGGTAGAACGGCGGAACCCCTAAGGACGCTGGCCCATGCCACCCTCGAGGGTGACGGTCTCGCCGTTCATATACTTAAAGTCGGGACCGCAGAGCTGAACGACAACGCGGCCGATTTCCTTCTCGACGTCGCCGTAGTGACCCGCCGGCGGCATGTGGACGTTGGCCTTGAACGCCTCGGGATAGGCATCCTGGAAGTTCTCGAGCGCGGCGGTCCAAGCAAGCGGGCAAACGATATTGACGTTGATGCCGTCCTTGCCCCACTCGTTGGCAGCGACGCGGGTCAGACCGCGGATGCCTTCCTTGGCGGCGGCATAGCTGCACTGGCCGTAGTTGCCAAACAGGCCGGCGCCCGAAGCAAAGTTGACCACGGAGCCCTTGGTCTCCTTCAGGTGCGGGTAGGCCTTCTGCATGTACAGGTAGGTGGCATACAGACCGGAGTAAATGGCGAGGTTGAACTGGTCCATGGTGTGGTCGGCGATGGTCACGCCCGAAGCGCTGGCCTGAGCATTGTTGACGACGGCGTCGATGCGGCCGAACTCCTCAATAGCCTTGTCGATGACGTTCTGGACGACGGCCTCGTTGTCCTGACCAGCCGAGACATCGGCCTGAACAGGCAGAACCTTGACGCCGTACTCGGCCTCGAGGGATTCCTTGGCAGCCTCGAGCTTGGCAACGTTGCGGCCGGTAATGACGAGGTTTGCGCCCTCCTTGGCAAAAGCGATGTCGATACCGTAGCCGATGGAGCCAGCGGAGCCATCCTTGAGCGTGGCCTTGCCACCGCCGGTGACGATCACGGTCTTACCAGTGAAAAGTCCCATATAAAGTCCTTTCAAATCGCGACGGGCGCACCCGCCGACTGCGCGCATCCAAATAAACGCGACAAAAGCTGAAATGCAACTTTAACGGGTTCAAGTGAAAAGAAAAGGCCTCGGCAGGCGAACGGCATAACGTCTTTCGGCGAAGGGATTGTCAAGTACAAACTGGATAAAGTGGCCGAGTTTTTGCTATCGACGCGAGCCATCGAACACGTTTTGAAACTTTGCTGCAGCGCGCGGGATGTCGGCGCGAGACTTTATCATAGGGTGACAAACAACGATGAGGAGCACATGCCTATGACAGACGAGCTGGACCCCCAGACTCAACAGCATATTGATGATTCCGCAGACGTCACTGCAGATGCTGACGCTGTGACCTGCGATGATATTGGCCTCGACGACCCCATCTTAGACGAAAGCGCTACGGCGGAAACCCCCGGCGCCGAAGATGCAGGCGAGCAAAACGACGATGCGCCCGCTCAGGACGACCACCCCGTACAGGATGCTGCTCCGCAAGCTGCGGGCCCTATCGAGGTTTCTTCGGAAGAAGAGCTCGACGCCGTCATGGACTCCATGATGGATGCCGTCAAAGCGATGAAAGACGCCGTGGCCGACGCTGACGTTGACGCCGAGGAAGAGGAGGCCGCCGAGGCGGCATCGACCTTTGTACCCGGCGAGACTCCGGTTGCCGACCAGGGCAGCACCATGCCCTCGTTTCTGCAGCTCGAGCACCCCACGATTGGCACCGATGCGGTCGACCCGCACGCAGCAGGCTTTTCTGTGATCGAGGGCGGTACCGGCAATATCGCCGTGCCGCAGGCTGCCGATGCGGACGCTGCCGACACCGCTCGCCCGACCGCCTCGCACTCCCCCGCCGCGAGCCGCGATCTGGGGACCGCCGTTTCGAACACTGCGAACGCCGTGGGCACCTTTATCGCCCAGGGCGCCTCAGCCATGCGCGAGATGAACGCCGCGAAAAAGGCACTTGCCGATGCCCGCGCCCACCTGGCCGAACTTGAGCAGCGCATTGCCGATCAGGCCGAGGAACTCGAGACGCGCCAGGATATCGCAGGCCGCTACGACCAGATCGTTGCCGATCAGCGCCAGGCGATTGCCACGGCCCAAAAGACTGCAGCGGCCGCCGAGATTGACCGTGATGCCCGCGCCTCCAAAGCGACAGAGCTCAAGGGTCAGCTCGAACAAATGAAGACAGAGGATGACGCGACTGAGCTCCGTCTGAAGACCGCGCTCGACGCCGTGGAGGCCCGCGAGGCGAGCTCACGCGAGACCGGCAACCGCCTCGTTCGACGTCTTGAGGATTCCAAGCGCATCCGCGACAAGGTGAAGGCAGAGCGAGACGCCGGCATTGCCGCCGCACAACAAACCGTCGACGCCACGCGCGCCCAGCTCGAGACGCTGCGTCATGAGTATGCCGAGCTGCAACGCAATCCCTCGGCAAATCCCGCCAACTATACGGTGCGCACCAGCGAGCTCTCGATGCAGATTTCCGACACGGCAGATGCCCTGCGTAAAGCCGAAGAAGATGTCCCGCGCATCACCGTCGACCTTGAGCACTCGCTTGCCGCAGCCGAGCAGGCCGTCGAGCAGGCTCAAGCCCCTATCGCCGACGCAAAACGCGCGCACCAAGCCGTGACGACCGAAGCCGATGCCGCGCGCGACGAGCTGCAGACGGCGAAGACAGCCGCCGCGACTCGTCAGCGCGAACTGCGCGAGAAGATCACTGCCGAGGACAAGGCACGCCGCGACCAGGAGCAGAGCATCGCCAACGCCCAAGCAGATGCCGCACATGCGCAGTCGATCATCGAACAGGCGACCGAAGTGCACGACCACCCAGAGATCACTGAGTCGCTTGCAGGATCCTTGGCCCGAGACAAAGCCGAACACGCCGAGACCGAGCGAGAAGTCGCCCAGCTCGAGGCCACCGAGGACGCGGTGCGCGAACGTACCCGCGACTCACGCATCAAATTCACCGGCGCCATCGTCTGCATCGTCGCCGCAATCCTGGCGATCATCCTAGTCTGGCTGTTCGCAAGCAAGTAGTCATTGGGGACGTTCTTAAACGACTAGTCAAACAAGAACGTCCCCAACGACTAGCCCAATGACGAGAGTGGATAATCTCCCACTTTGAGCCCCCAAGCAGGCCAAAAACGGGAGATTATCCACTCTCATTCTGCAGGCACTCATTTAAGTACGTCCCCAATGAGTACCTGCCGATGCTTTGGCAAAGTCAGCGAAAACGCCCCTAAGCGAGCAAGGTGACGTGAAAGAGGGGGGCATTGACCTTCTGGTCATGCCCGACGATTGAACATCAGATTGCCGCTTAGGGGGGTTTGCAGCGTCGGCCGGTTACGGCGTTTGTAAAACGCCGTAACCTACAAAATGAGCATCGCGTCGCCAAAGCTGAAGAAGCGGTAGCGCTCTTCGATAGCAGCGGCGTAGGCATCCATGATCTGGTCGCGGGTGGCAAGCGCGCTTACGAGCATCATGAGCGTGGAGCGCGGCACGTGGAAGTTCGTGATCAGCGCGTCGA
>CABQHR010000051.1 GCA_902463875.1 uncultured Collinsella sp. | reverse complement strand
AGGCGTCAAGCGCCAGGCCCGTAAAGCCATGCTCGCCGATCGGCAACGTCGAGCGCCCGGTCGCGGGAACCACATGCAGGCCAGCCTCGGTCAGCTCGCGGATGGCACGGCGGATGGTCCCATCCGCCTCGTGCAGGGCGTTCAGCAGCGTTCCGTCTAAGTCACTCGCGAACATCTTGATCATGGACATGCCTCTCCTTCGTCTGCACGATATTTTAGACGAGAATGAGCGTGCCCATGCAAGGGCGCTCCAACGCGCCGGGACATTCGCTCCCGCAAAGCCACAGTGCCCCAGTGTGTTAAACCAATCGCTACGAGCGACTTTTCAGCCGATAAAACAGCGCCATCGTCAGCGTCAGCACCGCCAACATGTCTGCGAATACAAACGCCGGTGCCCATCGATCATATGCAACCCCGTACACCAATTGCCCGATCGGCGTTGCGCAGGAAAGGACCATGTAAACGACCGAAAGCACTTTTCCGCAGAGCTCAGTCGGCGCTGCCCGCTGAACAAACGCGATGATTTCAACCGACGCAATGCTTGCCCACACCATGACCCATGCCGAACCAACCGCAAACACGGTGAACACGCATGCATCTGCGCTGAACAGTTGCGCGACAATAATCGGTGCGACTCCAAAACAGATCATCGCAACATATCGACATATGTCATTGAAAGAAAAGCGATGCGGCCAAATGCCGACCAAGCCACTGCCGGCAAGACCACCCAAGCCCATAGCAACCTCAACTATCCCAACGTAGGACGATTGCATGCCGAGATGCTTTGTAACAATAATGGGAGCGCCAATCGTTAGCCCAACCAACGCAAGGTTCAAAACTGCCGCAAGCAAAATCACAGCGACCAATGGTGCATTTTGCAACAGAAACCGAATCGACTCCCGAAAATCGTTTCGGCATGTCGTACGAGTCGCGCCGTCTCTCATCGTTTCAGATGAGGCATTTTGCTTGAGTGCGACCCCAAACAAGAGAGCTGAAATCGCAAACGCCACCGACGCGGTTGTGCAAAGAGCATCGATGCCAAAGCACCCATAGACTGCCGTCCCGACCACAGGACCCAAGATATTGCTCACCATGGTCATCTGCGAAACCAATGCAGTGGCCCGCTCAACCTTCTCTTCACCCGCCATGCGCACTGTCTCAATTTGGAGCATTGGCTTCAGCAGCGATTGAACACCATATTGAACACAAAGTATCGCTACTACGACGACCGCAAGAGGCAACGAGCGCTTCATGGGGATAGACAGCAGCGATGCAGTCATCAGAGCAATGCCGAGTGCCACGAGGACCTCGCGATGTCTTCCCCTATCCGCCAAGATTCCGCCAATCGGAGTTGCGAGTACGCCGGGTATGAACGCCGTCGCCACGACGGCGCCATATAACGTTGACGATCCGCTGCAATCGAACAAGTAAAGCGGATACGCAAAGCACAGCGCCGACAGCATCGAATACGTGCACAGCTGCGCAACCAGAAGTTCCGCGAGCCTGATTGACCGCACTGTTTTTGATTTCAACGAGACGCCGACGTCTCTCAGCCCAGCCATAAGCCCACCCCCTATACATACCACTAGTATGTATTTAATGACTTGAAAAGGGCAGCCGTGGCTACCCTCACAAATCAATTACATACCGTTGGTATCTATATTACCACCCAGCGCGGTCCCATACGTCCCAAATCCGTGCCGTTGTCTGGAGCACTTCCTCGCCCAAATCGAGTCCCACCGCAGCGGCCATCTGCGCCAGACATTGTGCACGAGCGAGCATTCGCTCCTTGGGCTCGAGCGGACGGAACAGCGGCAGCAGCCAAAGATTCGCCAGCAACGATACGGCCTCTGCCGCTTCGCGCGGGCATTCGCACGCAATGGAGCCGTCGGCGATGCCCTCCTCGATCACTGGCAAGAGATAGCCATCGGCAGACTCGTTAAACGAGCCCTGGTACTGCATCGCCAGAAGACGCGAGCTTTTTACCGGATCTGCCGCAGGATGCATGCGCGCCCATAGCTCAATTTGCGGAACAACGGACTCGGGCGCGTACAGCCGCCTGAGCTTTTGGGCGCCGGTCATATTACCAACGCCAAGCATCGAGCGACGGTGCTCAACAATCGGAGTCATCGCCCGATCAAACGCGGCGTTGAAAATCTCTTCTTTGCTCTTGAAGTGATGATAGACAGCGCCCTTGGTCATGCCGTCGAGACGGTCAACGATATCTTGAATACTCGTCCCCTCATAACCCTGTGCGCAGAATAGCTCCAGCGCCGCGTCGAGAATCTTCGCAACCGTCTCCTCGGGATATTTATTACGACCCATAATCCGTCCATCCGCAACGCAAGTCTTGTGCCTCATTGCAGCATTTTAACGTTGCGGATGGTAGGCGGTCGATTCTACACCGCGGCGGGGCCGTGTTCGCCGGTACGGATGCGGATGACTTCCTCGACCGGCTCGACCCAGATCTTGCCATCACCGACGGCTCCGGTGCGAGCGGCGTTGCAGATGATGTCGACAATGCCATCGACGTGCTCATCGGCGCAGATAAGGGTGAACTGCACCTTGGGGATCGTGTTGACAAGCAACTCGTTGCCGCGCACGTATTCCTTCCAGCCATGCTGTGAGCCGCAGCCCTGCACCTGGTTGATAGTCATACCGCGAACATCGGCAGCAAACAGCGCATCCTTAAGAACCTCAAGCTTCTCCTGGCGCACGATAGCCGTGATCTTTTTCATAATGAATTCCTCTCAATAATCAACGCATCCCTTTACATGAGACGCGGGTTTCCCAGGTGCCGCAGATTGGGTTGAAAGAGGAGCGCCGCGTACTTTTGTACGCAAGCGACGGTTTGAAACCCAAGGTGCGGTGCCTGGGGAAGCCGCTAGTCAAGTCCCGAGAAGGAGGGATATGCGCTCTCGCCGTGCTGACTGGCATCCAAGCCCAGCGCCTCGTCGGCCTCGTCCACGCGCAGGCTGCCGTGGAACAGCGCCTTGACCACCGCGGCAATCACCAAATCGAGCACCAATACGATAACGACCGTCACCACAATACCCAGAATCTGCGAGATGAGCAGCGACACGTCGCCCGTGTAGAACAGGCCACCCTTACCGGTCCACGAGAGCTCCGGCACGCAAAACAGACCCGTGAGCACGCCACCCAAGATGCCGCCAATGCCGTGGCAGCCAAACGCGTCGAGCGCGTCGTCGTAGCCAAACTTGGTCTTAAGATGGCTGATGGCCAGGTAGCAGACGGGCGACACGATCAGGCCCATGACCAGCGCTGCCCACGGCTCGACAAAGCCCGCGCCCGGCGTGACCACCACAAGGCCCGCGACCAGACCGGTGCTGGCACCCACCAGCGTGGGACGACCAGTGTGCACGCGCTCGACGGCAAGCCACGAGACCATGCCCGCCGCGCTGGCCGTCACGGTGTTGAGGATGGCAAGCGCCGCCACGGCGTCGGCCTTAAACTCACTGCCGCCGTTAAAGCCAAACCAGCCAAACCAAAGCAAGCCGGCGCCCAGCGCCACAAACGGCACGTTATGCGGGCGGTAGCTCACCATGCCAAAACCGCGACGACGGCCGAGCATTAAGCAGAGGATCAGGCCGGTAAGACCAGACGAAATGTGCACCACGTCGCCGCCAGCAAAGTCGAGCGCGCCGATGATGTCGCCGATAAAGGAACCATCGCCGCCCCAAACCATGTGGGCGAGCGGCGCATAGACCACGAGCAGCCAAATGCCCAGGAAGGCCGTCATGGCACCAAACTTAACGCGGCCTGCCAGACTGCCCGTAACGATAGCGGCGGTGATCATGGCAAACGCCATCTGGAAGGCGATGTTGATGATCTGAGGGTAGACGGCACCATCCGTAGCATTGCCCTCGGCCGCCTGCAGCACCTGGTTGAGCACCGGCAGGCACAGCAGCTGGTCAAAGCCGCCAATAAACGGGTTAGAACCGTCGCCACCGTAGGCCAGCGACCAGCCGGCAACAATCCACAGCACACCAACCAGGCCAATGGCGCCAAAGCACATAAGCATGGTGTTGATGACATTTTTGCGCCTGGACAGGCCGCCATAGAAAAACGCCAGACCCGGTGTCATTAAAAACACGAGCATGGTGCAGATGAGCATAAACGTTGTCGATCCCGTATCGTACATTCGCTCCCCCTTTGTCGCATGAACGTTGTCGGCGCTCATGATGCGGCCGAGGGGCAACTGGTGTAGACCAGATACGGCGTTGTTAAACGCTGCGTTGTCGAATGGAAACGGTGCCGCAATCTTGGAAACGGCATGGCAACGGGCGCGAAACGAGCGGGAAACGTGCGAACGAGTAGGGCGCGCTTGGCTCCGCTCTGGCTAGCGGCGGAACAGCTCGCGGGCTCGGTCGCGGAGGTCGGTAGCTCGGATGACGCCCTCGTAGCGATTGATGCGCAGACGCGGGAAGGCGTTAAAGAAGCGCAGGTCACGACGGCTGAGCGACACACTCGGCACCGGACGGCTCATGCGCTTGCCGGCAAGGCGACGACTGAGCGACGGACGCGGCATGCTCGGCGCGACATCGGCAACGCGGCGGGCAGCGAGCGCCAGGCCGCGAGCACCATCCGAGATAAACGTCGGCATCGAAGCCTTCTCGCGCAGGGCATCGAGCGCCGCGTCGCCCAGCTCGGCCAGCCAAGCGTTAACGGCGCGACCGCGGATATGCGTCTGCGCCACCGAGTCGATCGCCGAATCGGGAATACGTTCGAGCATGGAGTCGGAGGCATCGGCAAGCGACTCGTTGATGCGGTCGGCAAGGTCGGCCCGGACGCGCTCCAGCTCATCGGACAGGCGGCGCCAGCTGGCCAACGAGCACGCCGCATCGACCATCATCGCGACTGCAACGATAAAGGCGGACAGCCGCACAATCAGCACCGGCAGATGGCCGAGCAGCCCCAGCAATGCCGGCTCCACTAAACGGCAAATACACAACGCACCCAAGCCAAACGCGCAGGCCCAGTACAGGCAGATGCGTCCGTGCAGGTTAAACGGCAGATGCGAGTAATCCCAAAACCGGGCACCCGTCGTTTTTTCCAACAGCACGCCCACGCTATATTCGATCACGCTGCATACGAGCGCGGCAGCGACAAACTGGCTCGAGGCGTCTGGGATTCCACGCAGCAGCAACCAGCACGCGATGCCGCCCGCACCGTAGATGGGACAACACGGCCCTAGCAAAAAGCCGCTGTTGGCAAAGCGTCCGTGGTTGAGCATGGCGCAGACTGTCGACTCCCATACCCAGCCGCAAAAACCGTAGAAGGCAAACGAGAGTACCAGCGCCGAGAGCGGACAGGCGGCAAGCGTCGCGCCGTCAAATGCCATGTCGATCGCGGTTCCCACCGTCTACCCACTCCTCTTTTCGTTCGATTCGCTGCTCACGTCATCGTCCGCCCTGTCTTTGCGCGGCAGACGGCCGGCAATCGTCTCGCGCAGCGCGCACCATTTATCCGCCAGGCACACAATCCATGCCTCACGACACGTCGGCGGCACCGGCACCAGCGGAAACATATGCCGTACGATAATATTCCGCTCGCGCGGCGTCAGCTCAAAATCTTCCTCCGCACGCGCCAAGGCAAAAAACGGGTGGCGAAAGCCATGCAGCCGATGGCTTGGGTCGGGATCGTGCCAGTCATAGAGAAAGTAATCGTGCAGCAGGGCCCCGCGCAGCAGCGAGGCACGGTCGACCGAAATGCCAACACGGCCCAGTCGCTCGGCAAAAGACAGGCTTGCCCGCGCCACCGAGGTCACATGCGTATACACCGTCACATCGCCATGCTGGATAAACTCACGCGTCAGGTCCAGACGGCCCGCCTGTGCCAGTTGACGGGCAGCATGGTCTACTTCGCACGCGATTTTCTCGGCACGAACGGTATCGGACATGCGGCCTCCTTCCGGCGGCGCTCGGCGGCAAGCCACAGCCTGCACGCAATGAATAAAATCATCATGGAACTTATCAGTATGGCATCGGACAAAACGTTTTGCCCCACCAGTTGGCGAATTACCGCGCCGCCGTCACATATCAAACGCCAAAATGTGCGAGACTGTCTTGTGCAATTGTGCCGGCCGAGGGAGTGCCGGCGCACGATTCGCATGGAGTAACCCACAACGATGCTGCTTACGCAAACGACAACGCCCGAGGACGTCAAGGCTCTCGATCGCGCCGAGCTTCCGCTGCTCTGCGGCGAGATCCGCCACGCCATCCTCGAAAGCTCCGCCGCCGTCGGCGGGCACGTTGCCCCCAACCTGGGCGTCGTTGAGCTTACGGTTGCGCTTCATCGCGTGTTTAACTCTCCCACCGACAAAATTGTCTTTGACGTGTCGCACCAGACCTATGCCCACAAGGCGCTGACTGGGCGCGCGTACACTTATATCGACCCGGCACGCTACGGCGAGGCCTCTGGCTTTGCCAATCCCGACGAGTCCGAACACGACCTCTTCGCCATGGGCCATACCTCCACGTCGGTGAGCCTGGGCTGCGGCTTGGCGCACGCTCGTGACCTGGCGGGCGATGCGTACAACGTCATCACCATCATTGGCGACGGTTCGCTTTCGGGCGGTCTGGCGTTTGAGGGCTTTAACAATGCCGCCGAGCTCGACAGCAACCTGATCATCATCGTCAACGATAACGACCAGTCCATTGCCGAGAACCATGGCGGCCTGTATCGCAATCTGGCCGAGCTGCGCGCCAGCAACGGCACCTGTGAGCGCAACGTTTTCCGCGCGATGGGGCTCGACTACCGCTATCTGGACGCCGGTAACGATGTGTTGGCCCTGGTCGACGCGCTGCAGGAACTGCGCAATATCGATCATCCCATCGTGCTGCACGTCTCCACCGCCAAGGGCAAGGGCTTTGAGCCGGCCCAGAACGACCCCGAACGCTGGCATCACGTGGGTCCGTTTGACATGGCAACTGGACGCAAGCTCTGCCCGGGCCATCCGAGCGAGCCTGCGCCGCGCACCTATGCCGACATTACGGGCGAGGCGCTCAGCGCCGCCATCGAGCGCGATTCGCAGGTCGTGGGCATCACGGCCGCCACGCCCTACATCATGGGCTTTACACCCGAGCTTCGCGCTGCCGCCGGCAAACAGTTCGTCGATGTGGGCATTGCCGAGGAGCACGCCGTGACCTTTGCCACCGCGCTTGCGCGCTCGGGCGCCAAGCCGGTCTTTGGCGTGTACGGTACGTTCTTGCAGCGCGCCTACGACGAGCTGTGGCACGACCTGTGCCTTAACGACGCCCCGGCAACCATTTTGGTGTTTGGCGCATCAATCTTTGGCACTACGTCCGAGACGCATCTTTCGTTCTTTGATATTTCCATGCTGGGCAGTCTTCCCAACATGCACTACTTGGCACCGGCCTGCATGGAGGAATATCTGTCCATGCTGAGCTGGTCGCTCGATCACCGCGAGCACCCCGTGGCAATTCGCGTGCCGGGCATTGGCCTGGTAAGCCGCCCCGACCTGGCACCTGCCGAGGATGCCGACTACAGCATCGCCCGTTACAACGTGGCGCGCCAGGGCCGCGATGTGGCCGTGCTCGCACTGGGCGATTTCTTTGAGCTGGGCGAGCGCGTGGCAAACCGCTTGGCCGCCGAATACGGTATCGAGGCCACGCTCGTCAACCCACGTTTCGCAACCGAGCTTGACCGCGAGTTCCTCGACAGCCTTGCCGCCGAGCATCGCGTTGTCGTCACTCTCGAGGACGGCATCTTGGACGGTGGCTGGGGCGAGCGTGTCGCGTGCTACTTGGCCTGCACGCCCGTGCGCACGCGCACCTTCGGCATCGCCAAGGGCTTCCCCGACCGTTACGACCCCAAAGAGTTGCTCGCTCAGAACGGCATGACGGTCGAGAACATGGCCGCCGAAGCCGTGAGGCTACTAAACGAGTAGAAAAACCTCCGCAACGGCAAACGCCCTTGCGGAGGTTTTTGTTTTCACGAATCGATTATCTCAATCTGTAACATCTAGAGGCAGAATTTGCGTCTAGGTGTTACAGATTGAGACGAGACGTTTAAGCCCCTGATGTTTATCTCAATCTGTAACAGTTAGGGGCCAAATCCTCGTCTAACTGTTACAGATCGAGACATTCGAATTCCCCTGAAGAGAAAATCTCAATCTGTAACAGTTACTCGTCAAAAACGGCTGCAGATGTTACAGATTGAGACAAAGCAGCAAGGTAGTTAGCGGTAGCTTTGTTTGAGGATCTCGACGACGTCGGGCTCGGTCAGGGCGATGGGATCGTGGCCGAACAGGGCGCCGTTGGTCGTTAGGGCGTTGTGCGCGATGGCGGGCAGCTCATCGACGGTAATCCCCCACTCGCTCATGGCAAGGTCGGCCACGTGGCAGGCTTCCATCAGGCGCGTGAGCTCAGCGACAAAAGCGTGCGGGTCGCTTGCCTCGGCATTACCCATCAGGCGTGCCATGTCGATATAGCGCTCGGGCGCGGCGCCGTGGTCAATCATCCACGTGTGATAGGCACGCGCGATCATGATGAGGCCGGCGCCGTGCGGCAGGTCGTGATGATGCGCGCTCATGCCATGCTCAAGGCCGTGGCATCCCGCGCAGCCCGAGCACACCATGGCATAGCCGCCGAGCGTGTTGGCAAAAGCGAGCTCGGCACGAGCATCCAGGTCGTCGCCGCTGTTCACGCACGCAGCCAGCGAAGCGGCGGCGCGTCGGATACCCTCGCGGCAAACCATGTCACCCATGGGCGTGTTGGTATTGGCGATATAGCACTCAACGTTGTGGAACAGGGCATCGAATCCCTGGTAGGCCGTCAGGCGCGCCGGAACGCTCACCATAAGCTCGGGATCGACGACCGAAAGCACCGGGAACAGGCGCGGGTCGCCCAAGCGCAGCTTCTCGTCATTCTCCTCGCAGGAGATCACGCCGCCCGCGTCGGCCTCCGAACCGGTGCCGGCCGTCGTGGTCACGCACACCAGCGGCAGCGGATCGTTGGGGATAGGCAGTCCGAGCGCGGTACCGCCGTTCACAAAGTCCCAGATATCACCAGGGCACTCGTTGCCCTCGGCGTCCGTGTGCGGGTTTGCCGCCACCGCGCAGATGCCCTTGCTGCCGTCCATGACCGAGCCGCCGCCGAGCGCCAGCACAAAGTCGCAACCATGGGTGCGCGCCATCCAGCCACCCGCGTTGACGGTTTCGCGCAGTGGGTTGGGCTCAATGCGGTCGAACAGCTCGTGTGCCACGCCGGCGCGGTCGAGCTCGGCCTCCACGCGCTGCAGATATCCAAAGCGCTTGACCGAATTGCCGCCCGTTGTGACGATGAGTGCCTTGGCACCGGGAAGCTCCTGTGCGCCCAGCTCGCTCAGCTTGCCCGCGCCAAACAGCACCTTAGTCGGCGCGAAAAATGTATAGCCGTTCATGCAACGATCTCCTCACGTATATATGTGTCGCGTTGCCGCCATTATAGCGACCGCCGCGAGCGACCACGCCGTCCGCAAAACGCTATCTCAGCTGTAATAATCAACGTTTGCCCAGATAAAACCTACCAAAATAAACCTGTCCCTTTTTGGTAGGTGGAATAACCCATAAGGTAAGTATGTTTCTGAGTTATTTCGTGTTGACCCTTTTGAGCGAGATAGGGTATAACTCTACTCAACCGCTAGGGATTTTATTGAGAAAGGTGTTCTACCATGAGCAAGAACCTCTCCCAGCAGGTCGTTCTCGACCGCCGCGGCTTTGTCGCCGCCACCTTCGCAACCGTCGCCGGCCTTGGTCTTGCCGGCTGCTCCGACACCAGCGCCGAGGCCGACAAGGGCTCCGCTGCTGGCTCTTCCAAGAGCTCCGACGATGCCGAGGCTTCCACCACCCTCGATGCCAAGGCTTTCGACAAGCTCGTCGACAACGGCCCCAAGGCCGATGACGACGCCATCGCCGCCAGCACCTGGGCGACGGCCGTCAAGGACGCCGGCGTCTTTAAGATCGGTGGCGTTCAGACCTCCACGCTCTTCTCCCTCCTCAACGAGAAAGACGGTCAGACCCGCGGCTTCGACGCCGGTATCGCGCAGCTTCTGTCCAACTACATCCTGGGCGAGAACAAGGTCGAGATCACCCAGGTAACCTCGGACACGCGTGAGTCCGTCCTGCAGAACGGCCAGGTCGACGCCGTCTTTGCCACCTACACCATCACCGATGAGCGCAAGAAGCTCGTCTCCTTCGCCGGCCCCTACTACTACACCCAGCAGGCCATCCTGGTGCTCGCCGATAACGACGACATCAAGAGCGTCGACGACCTGGCCGACAAGAACGTCGCCGTCCAGTCCGGCTCCAACGGCCCCGCCATCCTGGAGGAGTTCG
>CABQHR010000050.1 GCA_902463875.1 uncultured Collinsella sp. | reverse complement strand
TACCTGCGGCGTTGCCATGGTAGTCATTGGGGCGGCACTTGGGGACGTTCCTTTTCTGCCGGCAGTTGGGGACACTCCTTGGGCGCGGTTGGTGCATTGGCGTTGCATCGGGTGGTCGGGAAACCGCGGCCCGGTTTTTGGCCGAATTCCGGGTCGCGGTTTCCGGATGGGTTGGGTTGCGGAAAGCGCGACCCGGAATAATGCTCCGAAACGGGATGCCGTTTCCCCGACGTGCCTCAAACGGAAAGCGCATCCCATTCAGGAGCTCCAAAACGGGATGCGCTTTCCGCGCGACAGAATCTACGCAGCCGTGTTGAGCGACAGCCCCGCTACTCGCCCAGGATCAGCGCCGCGAGCTCGTCTTGGGTGTCCACCACGTAGTCGGCGCCGGCGGACTCCAGCTCTGCGCGGCCGCGGAAGCCCCAGCTGACGCCTGCACTCTTAAGGCCGGCGTTGTGACCGGTCAGGATATCGACATTGGAATCGCCTACATAGAGTGTGGTTGCCGGATCGGCGCCTAGCTCCTCCATCACATGCAGCGTGACGGGCGCTTCGGGCTTGGACGGAAAAGCGTCGACACGGCCCTGGACCAGCGCAAAGCGCTCGGAACCAAAATACTTCTCGATAAGCGGAGCGGCCGAGACGTGGTCCTTGTTGGTGAGTACGGCAAGCTGCACGCCCGCGGCGCGCAGGCGGTCGAGCATCTCGATCGTGCCGGCGTACGGTGCGGTGTGGTCTTCCTTGTGCTCGCCGTAATAAGCCCTAAACTCGGCAAGCGTCTGCTCAAACATACGGCTGTCGCCCGCATACTCGGCGGGCATAAAGCGCTCAACTAGCTTGAGCATGCCGTTTCCCACCTTGTAGCGGTACTCGTCCACGGCAAACGTGGGCCAGCCGTGCGTCTTGCAGGTATGGTTGCCGGCGGCCGCCAGGTCCTCGAGCGTGTTGAGAATGGTGCCGTCCAGGTCAAAGATCACATGGGAAAAAGCTGCTGCCATGGGTGCTCCTGCCGCTTGAGTTGTAAAACGCACCCCATGATACTGGGCATGCGTGCCGGGCGTGTCTGGAATCTGAACATCTTCAAGGGATATCGAGCTGCATCGCACCGGCCGCGGGAATGTGCCGTTAGCAAATCCTCGGCAGCTGTTCTTCCACAAGCATGTCGAGGATGCGGGTCGAGCCTTCTATCCGATGTCGTGCGTAAACGCAGCCAGAAACTCCTCGAATGTGTCGGTCTGCATGAGCCTCATCGTTGTCTCTACCGAGGAGAACACCTCAATAATCAGGTCGAGCACATCTCTAAAGAGCCCCATGTCCTCCTGCGCGATGCCTATGAGCAGCACAAACCGCACGTCGTGGCGTCCCCAGGGAATCGGGGCGTCATTGTGGGCCACGGCGATAAACGAACGCTCGGGATACACCGAGATCGCGTGGGGTATGGCAAGGCTGTCGGTAAACGCCGTCGACGAGACGCTCTCACGCAGATGCACGTCAGCGATATACTCGGGCGTTGCGAGCCCCTGAGCGGCCAAAAGTTTCCCCATTCGGTCGATGCAGCTTGTAGCGTCGTCTGCGTCCACGTTGCGTATAAACAGCCCCGGCTGCAGCAGACGCCCCAAAAGGCCCTGGGCATAGAGGCGCCGCCGCCGCTCTTGAATGGCGCAAAGCCGGTCGCGGATCTTTCGCACGTTTTGCTTAGTGAGGATGGGTCCGATCAAGATTTTGGTGCTGCCGCCGCAAACCGGCACGTCGATCGTGGTGACCACCACGTCGCACTCGGGAGGATCGGCCAAGTAGTTATCGCAACTCATCACGGCAACAACACTTATGTCGTCGCCAAACTCGGCCTTGAGGTCGTCGACGAGCCTGCGTGCAAAATCGTGGTACTCCTCGATAATCACCGTGCAGGTGATGGCGCCATCGGGTGCAGAGAACTTCTCAAAATAGGCGCCGATGTGAAAGGCGATAAATGCGATTTCGTTCTCGCCCACCTCAACATCCATGGCGGTCGAAAAGCGGTGGGCGATATAGACCGCCATGTCGTAGACCGGTGCGTACTCGCTTTTGATCTGCGCGGCGAGCGGGTTGGGGTAGCTTACGTGGTAGATAGCGCGCTGGTAGGCGTTAAACATATGCAGGACGAGCTGCAGGCGCATAGGCTCGTCGATAAAGCGTGGTAGGTTGTAGCGCTCGCCGCACTCGTCGAGAATTCCCAGGACCATGTCCACAAAATCGCGGTCGATGATGCCCGCGAGCTCCTCGCGGTTGAGGTCGCCAAAATCGCAACGCTCGACGGAAAGCGCCAAAAGCAGCAGGATCTGCTGAAAATCGGTGCGCGGAATCGCGCAGCCAAACTGCTTCTCAAAGTAGGCGGCGATGCGCTGGGCGCAGTGCGTGATCTGCTCGCGCTGCCCGAGCTGCTCCACTAGGCCGTCTCCGTCGATGACGCCGTCTACCTCGCTGAGCTCGTTGTTCGAGGTGAGCCTGATGATGATCACCAGCAGGTGCATAAGCAGGTTGGAGAGTGCGTAGTCGTTGATAAACAGGTCCGAGCGCTGACAGATCTCGACCAAGCTCGAGAGGGTCGCCTGCACGTCAAAGCCGGGAAACATGTTCTCGAGCGTCTTGGTCGAGGTGAAGTATCCATAGGAATTGTGGGTGGCTATATGGCCGAGAAGCTTGCGCTTGTCGGCCTCGCGCCCCGTAAGCGTCATACGGTAGTCGTGCGTCTCGACATTGAGGCCAAATTGTCGCACGAGCGCGCGCACCTGTGGCATCACGGAGCTCTGAAACGTGCTCTCGCTGATAAAGAGCTCATCGGAGATATCAAAGACGGAGAGTCCACCGCATGCGTTGACAAGGCGGGAGATGGTAAAGTCGCGTCTGGTGTCCGCACTCGCGGGGATGGCATCGACGTTCTCGCGAGGACTTGCGGCAGCGCTGGCGGTGGCCGGTGCCGTCGCGGCAAGGCGATAGCCCTCTTTAGACGATTCAATATGCCGGGTACCGGTTTCGTTGACCTCTGCAACATAATTGCGGATGCTTCGCTCGCTTGCGCCTAAAAGGCCGGCAAGCATCGAGGAGGATACCCATGAGCTGCTGTTTTCGAGCACGTCGATCATGCGGTTGATGCGGTTCTGCTTGGCACTCGCCATGGCTTTCCTCCAAGAGATGAACGGCAGATGGGGCGTACCGCCCCATGGTATCTCAGCTCCGCGTGGAGCAGCTTTTCCAATTTGCCGCCCAAGCGGAAAATCGCCCGTCTTGCCGCGCAAGCGGAAAAATTCCCGCCTTGCCGCCATGCGGAAAAAAGACGGTTGGCAGCAAGTACCTTCCGCCACGTATAGTGCAGCTACGGTCAAGGGCGGCCGGGTCGACACGGGCGCCCAAGAACACGGCGGGGACCGTGGTGGCATCGGAGCCGCCTTGGGCCCGCTTATTGGGAAAGGAGTACCCCATGGCAGATGAGAACGGTACCGTCCGCATTCTCCTCGCTTGCGGCATCGGCGCCTCGACCGGCTTTATGGCGGCGGGCATGCGCAAGGTCGCAAAGTCCAAGGGCCTTGACTGCACTATCAAGGCAGTCAGCAAATCCGAGATCATGGACTACGCCGACAAGATCGACGTCCTCCTGCTCGGCCCGCACTTCGCCTCCGAGGTGCCCGAGATCCAGGCGCAGGTGGCGTCTCATGGCGTGAAGGTCATGGCCATCGACCCGGATTACTATGCGGCACTCGACGGCGAGAGCATCCTCGAGGATGCTTACGACCTGCTTGACGAAGGCTAGGAGGGGACAACATGCTGCTAAAGTTCATGGAAGCGGTCCAGGCATGGATCACCGAGCATGTCGTCCCCGTGATGAACAAGCTTACCTCAACTTATTGGTTCGGCATCATCTCCGACGCGATCCTCTACATCGTTCCCTTCTCTATGGTTTCGGCAATTCCGAGTCTTTGGAACATCATCCGTCGTTTTGTCCCGACGCTCCCCGATCTGTCGCCACTCACGACGTTCAGCTTCGGTCTCGTTGGCCTGTTCATGGCGTTTATCATTCCGCACAACGTCGCGGTTAAGGAAGATCGCAAAGACCGCAGCATGATCGCCGGTTTCACCGGTATAGGCACCTTCATGCTGTGTATGAATCCTGCGATCACTGAGGACGGTTACGTTTTTCAGATGCCCAAGTTCGGCGCCGGTGGTATGTTCACCGCCATGGTTGTGGGCTTTGTCGTGGGCTTCATCTACAAACGCATGGCTCGCATGACGTTCTTCTCGGAGGACAGCATGGTCCCCGACTTTGTCAAGAACTGGTTTGATAACATCATCGCCGTCTTGCTGTCGCTCTTCATTGCGTGGATCTTCACCAGCATCCTTCAGGTTGACGTCTTTGGCGCCGTTGCGATCATCCTGTCGCCCGTCACCGGTTTTGCTCAGACGCTCCCCGGCACTATCGCGCTTCCGCTCGTCATGGACACCTTCTATTTCTTCGGCATCTCCGGCTGGGTCTTCGCGCCCATCCTGCAGTCCATCCAAAAATCCGCCCTTGCCGAGAATATGGCTGCATATGCCGCCGGTCTCACCCCGACGAACATCAACGCCTACGGCCTTACTCGCTACATTATGATCGGCGGCGAGGGCGCCACGCTCCCGCTGGCTTTCTACATGCTTTTCGCCAAGTCTAAGAAGAACAAAATGCTCGGTCGTGCCACGCTCGTCCCGTCTCTGTTCAATATCAACGAGCCGCTCGTGTTTTCCACGATCGTTGCCAACCCCTTCATGTTCATCCCTATGGTGCTTCAATCCATCATCCTGCCGGCCAACGCCTATCTGTGGATGAGCATGGGCTGGGCGAGCCTTCACGTTGAGAATTTCGACATGAACTTCCTGCCCAATGCTGTCTCGGCGTTCTTTATGTCCGGTGGCGATATTCGCAACGTTGCCCTGGTTTGCGTGAACCTGCTGATCGCCGCGATTCTCTGGTTCCCGTTCTTCAAGGCGGCCGACAACTATCAATGCAAGGTCGAGGAAGAGCAGGCTGCCGAGAAGGCTGCAAAGAAGGCAGCTAAGAAGGCCGCCAAGGCCGCTGCCGCTGCTGCCGCCGAGTAAACCCCTATGGGCGACCCAGAGTCCGTCGCCTAGTTGCTACCAGATGATTCGGTGCCGGCCGTGAAGGCGGCTGGCACCCAAGAGAAGGAGGCCATGATGGCTGATGAAGCAATCAACGTTCCCGCAGTCGCGATGAACGTCATCATCAACGCCGGCGACGGTCGCGCCTGTATCGACAAGGCGATGGACGCTCTGGCGGAGTTCGATTTCGATGCGGCGGACGCGCACCTTGCCGAGGCCGACGCCAAGATTCTCGATGCGCACAAGGCGCAGACCGAGATGATCCAGCGCCAGGCGGGCGGCGAGGAGGTCGAGTACTCCCTGCTATTCGTGCACGCCCAGGATACGCTCATGACCATCAGTGCCGAGCTGCACATGGCCAAAAAAATGATGCCTGTGGTGCGCGCACTGGCCGCCCGTTAATACGTCCCCCGATCGCGGGCCGTGCCCCTGCGGCCCGCATCCCAACCCAACCAAGAGAGATGAGGACATACCATGATTGACCTTTCTACCTATGACTTTGGCGAGGCGTTTCCCAAGGGCTTTCTCTGGGGCGGCGCTACCGCTGCCAACCAGATTGAGGGCGCATGGAACGAGGGCGGCCGCGGCCCGGCGGTCTCCGACTACGTGATTCTGCTCGACCGCGAGACCTGCGCCCGCGAGGGCATCGTCGAGGGCGGCCCGCTCAACTCCGTCACGCGTCAGTCGCTCGCAGCCCGCAAGGCAGACGAGATGGCCTACGATTTCCCCAAGCGCCGCGGCATCGACTTCTACCACACCTACAAGGAAGACATCGCGCTTTTGGGCGAGATGGGCTTTGGCGTCTTTCGCATGAGCATCTCCTGGAGCCGTATCTTCCCTAACGGTGACGACGCCCTACCCAACGAGGAGGGCCTGTCCTTCTACGACAAGGTCTTTGACGAGTGCCATAAGCACGGTATCGAGCCCATGGTTACCCTCAACCACTTTGACATGCCGCTTCACCTGGCAGAGGAGTACAACGGGTTTGCGAGCCGTCACGTGGTCGACGCCTTTGAGCGCTATGCCGAGACGCTTTTCCGCCGCTACAAGGGCAAGGTCAAGTATTGGATGACCTTCAACGAGATCAACCACGTCTACGCCAACCCTTGCACCTGCTGCGGCGTGATCTGGGATGAGAAGGAAGACGGATCCAACCCCTATGCCGGCCGCTGGCCCGAGAAGTTCCAGGTCGCTCACAACCAGCTCGTGGCTTCCGCCAAGGCCGTTATCAAACTGCGCGAGATCGACCCCGAGGCCCACATCGGCAACATGCTCTGCCGTCTTGAGAACTATGCCGAGACCTCCAAGCCGGAAGACCAGCTCCAGGTGCTCTTTGAGGACCACTTCAACTGGTTCTTCACCGATGTCCAGGCCAAGGGTGAGTACCCCTACTACGTAAAGCGCTTCTTCCGCGACTACGGTGTCGATATCAAGATGGAGGACGGCGATCTCGAGACCCTCAAGGCCGGCGTGGTGGACTACATCTCCATCAGCTACTACATGACCTATATCATGCGCTACAAGGGCAAGGTGTCCCCGGAGCCCTCCGGCAAGTTGCTGACCGAGATTAAGAACCAGTACCTCGAGATGACCGAGTGGGGCTGGCCGATCGACCCGGTGGGCTTCCGCATCACGCTTAACCACATCTACGACCGTTATCACCTGCCGATCTTTATCGCCGAGAACGGTAACGGCATGACCGAAAACCGCGACGAGAACGGTTATTGCGATGACGATGCTCATATCGAATACATGAAGGAGCATGTCGAGCAGATGCATCAGGCGATTCTCGACGGCGTTGACGTCTTCGGTTACGCCTGGTGGGGCCCCATTGATCTCATCAGCTCTGGTACGTCCGAGATGACTAAACGCTATGGCCAGATTTCGGTCGATCAGGACGACCATGGCGACGGCACCGGCAAGCGTGGAAAGAAGAAGAGCTTCTTCTACTACAAGAAGCTCATCGCCAGCAACGGCGCCGACACCGCAACCGATAACATCGTGGTGGAGTAAGGAGCAGAGATGGTTTCCAAGACGACGGTCGTCAAGAATCCGAGCGGCATCCACGCGCGCCCCGCATCGCTGTTTGTGCAGGAGGCGAGCAAGTACGAGAGCTCGATTACCGTTGGCAAGGTGGGCGGAGACGCCAAAGACGCCAAGTCAATCCTGATGGTCATGAGCCTGGGAATGGCCTGTGGTTGCGAGATCGAGATCGCAGCCGACGGCGCCGACGAGGCGGCCGCCGTCGATTCCCTCGTGGCGCTTATCGAAAGCGGCTGCGGGGAGTAGGCGCGCAAAAGCCACGTCGATGTTCTTTGGGCCACCCGGAGTGGGCTGGCCCCAGATAGACGGGCCCGCCGGTGCGCGCCAGTGGGCCCCTTGCTTTAGGGAGGTTAACGATGGGGGCAAGAAACGTCTGTGTTAGGGGCACGGGGCGCGCCGGGGCGCGCTCGGTTCTCACGACCCTGGGGGTCATGTCGCTGGTCTATGCGGGCGGCGTTCTGCTTATGGACGCGACCGTGGGCGGGCTTACGGGCTCTGCGGCGTCCTCTGCTTCGATTGCGTCGATGCTCGTTACCTTGCTGCTTATCGTAGCGTTGATCTTCTCTGAGGTGCGGGCATATCGGGCGGTGGTGGCTTCGGTGCCCTTTGAGCCCGATATGGGCGACAAGGCGCTGCTGGGCCTCTCGCTCTGGTTTGTCGGCGGCATGCCGCTCGGCATCGCCAACTTGGTTCGCGCCGTGGCGCTTGGAGGCGCCGGCGACGTGCGCCAGGTTCTCATACAACTGGGCGTGAGCGTCGCGCTCGTGCTACTGACGTATCCAAAGTTCAGAGCGTAGATAACGGCAAAGCTCGCAAATGCAAGGACCCCCGCGACCGATTCGATTCGGTCGCGGGGGTCCTTGTGCTGAGCTGGTAAAAAGCTCATTGTTCAAAGCGCAGTGGCGCGCGGATGCCATCGTTAGCAAATTCTCGGCAGCTGCTCTCCTACGAGCATGTCGAGGATGCGGGTCGATCCCCAGCCGGTCCGCACGCGCACGGCGGGACGGGCGCCCTCGGCAAGTGGCAGTACGCGACCGATGATGGCGGCATTTTCGCCGTAGCGGGCGGCGCGCATGGCAGCCAGCGCGGCATCGGCCTGCTCGGCCGGCACCACGGCAACCATCTTGCCCTCGTTTGCCACCTGCAGAACGTCGTAACCGAGCATCTCACATGCCGCCTGTACGTCGGGGCGCACGGGCACGGCATCCTCGTCGATCTCCATGGCAACGCCGCTGGCCTGGGCAAACTCGTTGAGCGTGGATGCCAGGCCGCCGCGCGTGGGGTCGCGGAAGCAGCGGGTGTCGGGGGCGGCGGCGAGCACGTCGGCAATCAGATGATTGAGCGGCGCAGCGTCGCTTTCGATGTTGCTCGAAAACGCCAAGCCCTCGCGCTGGCTCATGATGGCGATGCCGTGGTCGCCTAGCGTACCCGATACCAGGATGGCGTCGCCGGGCCGGCAGTTGGCACCGCTGAGCGCTACGCCCGCGGGCACCTCGCCCACGCCGGCGGTATTGATGTAGACGCCGTCGGCACCGCCACGCTCGACCACCTTGGTGTCGCCGGTGATTATGGACACGCCCGCCTCGCGTGCTGTTTCGGCCATGGTCTGCACAATCTGGCGCAGCTTGTCCATGGGATAGCCCTCTTCGAGGATAAAGCCGCATGAGAGGTAGCGCACGTTAGCGCCCGAGGTCGCGACGTCGTTGACGGTTCCGCATACGGCGAGGCGGCCGATATTGCCGCCGGGGAAGAACTGCGGCGTTACCACAAAGCTGTCGGTCGACATGGCGATTCGCCCGCTTGCGGGCAGTGCGGCGACGCCGGCATCGTTGCCCGCAAGCAGCTCGGGCGACCCAAAGGCATCCAGAAAGACCTCATCGATAATGCGCTTCATCATCTGGCCGCCGGAGCCGTGGCCCAGCAGGACAGTGCTATCGGTGGCAGTACGGGACATATCGAAAACTCCAATCGTGGGTGGTGTCAGCGTGCGGGTGCGTCCGGGTTAGTCGCTGTATCTAAAGTACGCCGCGCAGCTGCCCTCAGAGCTCACCATGCACGGTCCGACGGGGTGTTCGGGCGTACATGCGTGGCCGAACAGCGGGCAGTCGCTCGGCGTGATGGCACCGCGCAGCACGTCGCCGCAGCGGCATCCGCGTGGCTCGACCGTCGCCTCAACGGGCACGTCAAAGCGGGCGCCGGCATCAAGGCACGCGAATTCGGGCCGGATGGAAAGACCCGAGTTGGCAATCGGTCCCAGTCCGCGCCACGTGGTGTTGCACGGCTCAAATACCTGCTCGACCAGCTGGCGCGCTACGGGATTGCCGTCCGCATTGACGCCACGGCGGTAGGCGTTGTCGATTGCGGGCCTGTGCTCGACAACCATCTGGACCAGCATGCAGATGCCCTGCAAAATATCGACCGGCTCAAACCCGGTGACTACGCCGGGGGTCTCGAACTCATCGACCAAAAACCCAAAGGGTGCCAGGCCTGTGATGGTGGCGACGTGACCGGGCAGGATAAAGCCGTCGATGGTCGTCTCGGGGTCGTTGGAGATCGCACGCAGAGCCGGCGGCGTGGTCTTGTGAGCACAGTAGACCGAGAAGTTCTGGAGCCCGCGCGCGTCGGCCTCCAGGATGGCGGCGGCAATGGTGGGCGTTGTGGTCTCAAAGCCGACGCCCATAAAGATGACCGGGCGTTTGGGATTTTGCTCGGCAATGTCGAGTGCGTCGAGCGGAGAGTAGACGATGCGGATGTCGCGCCCCGCGGCCTTTTGCGCGGCAAGCGAGGTGGACGATCCGGGCACGCGCATCATGTCGCCAAAGGTGGTGATGATGGCGCTGTCCATGTTGGAAAGCGCGATTGCGTGATCGATGTCGCGGTTGGCGGTGACGCAAACGGGGCACCCCGGGCCGCTTAGCAGTTTGAGCCCCGTCGGCATAATGGAGCGAAAGCCATAGCGGCCAATGCTCACGGTATGCGTACCGCAGACTTCCATAAGGTTGATGCTGCGGTTGCCGACAAGCTCATGAATACGATTGATGAGCTCGCGAGCCGGTTTGGGGTCGCGAAATGCCGAAAAGTCGATACCGGAGCGAACCGGCTGCGCCGCCGCCACTAGTATGCCTCGGCCGGGCTGGTGGCGAGCTGGTCCTCTTCGGCCAGCTCGGTCATGGTATTGACGAGCTCGAGTG
>CABQHR010000049.1 GCA_902463875.1 uncultured Collinsella sp. | reverse complement strand
AACCCGACGTTCGCCGTCGCATAGGACTCGCGCACGGCAGCTGGCGCCGCGTGACCCGCCGCATCGTCGCGGGCGCCGTGTGCGCGCTCACGGTAAGCTCGCTGCTCATGCCGAGCGTCTCGCTCGCGGCCGAGTGGGTGGATGTCGGAGGAACCCAGTACTACGCCGCGGCAGGCGACGAGGCCGGCACCTGGAGTTGGGACGGCGCCGACGACATGAAGCTCAACGGCTATGACGGCGGTACGATCAAGGCTGCCGGCAAGCTCAACTTGAGTTATGGGGGCGACAACACTGTCACCAATAACAACGGCCGCGGCATCCTGGTCGAGGATGGCGCGAATGAAAACGCCGAGCTCAATATCCAGGGTGGCGCATCCGACACGCTCAACGTGACATCGTCCAGCGACGCCATCATCTCTATCGGCGACATCAACATCGACGGAGCGGGGACCGTCAACGCCACGAGCACCGGGTTCGACGCTATCGATGCCAAGGGAGATCTTACCATCAAGGGTTCGGGTAACGTCAACGCCACGGGTGATTCTGATGGCATCAGGGCCGGCGGCAACATCACGATCGACAATAGTGGAACCGTCACCGCCAAGGCTTTCGAAGAGAAAGGTATCCAGGCCATCGAGAACCTCACCGTCAAGGGCGGCGGCAAGGTAGAGGCAAGCTCTATAGAAAAAGCGGCGATTTGGGCTGACGGCGGCATTACCATCTCGGGCGGCAGCCAGGTCAAGGCGAGCTCTGAGAAAGACGCCGCCGTCGAGGCCAAGGGCAGCCTCGCAGCCACAAACGCCTCCCTCAACGCAAACGGTGTTGAATATGGCGTCTATGCCCACAAGGGCATCACACTCGATCATGCAAACGTGACAGTCCGCGCAAGTAAAGGCAGATACGGTGACGCCATTGCCCTCTTCACCTACCAAGACGATATCGTCGTCAAGAACGGCTCCACCGTGGACGCGTTTGCGGAAGGCGAGGTTTCGGCTGCATTCTCCACCAGAAACGATCGACCCAACGAGAAGGGTGGCCACATCTACATCAGCGACTCCGTTGTCAAGGCCATAGCCCGCTATGTCGGGAACGGCGACGGCCCCATCCCCTACAGCGAAAACCAAGATGGCGAGACGAGCCCCGAGCCCCAAGGCGAGAACATCGGCATCATCGCCCAGACCAGCGAGGGCGTCACACCCGCAGTCATCTCGATCATCCGCAGCAAGGTAACGGCCGAAGGAGATACAGCGGCAATCTTTGCCCGTGCCATGAGCGCTGACGGCAAGACAATCGGCACCATCAAGATTGAGAACGCCGCCATCCAGACGCCCGAAGGCGGCAAGGTCATTGACTATCGCAAGCTCCGTGACGGCATCTACGAGGCAGGCCAAGCCATCGGCACGGGCGACGCCACGGTCGACTCCCTCTATATCAAAGCAGTCGCCAAAAGCACGACCATCGCACCTCCCGAGGTAGCCAAGCCGGAAGACCCCAAGCCCGACGAGACCAAGCCCGCGGAGTCCAAGCAGAACCCCAAGCCTGAGGGCTCAAAGCCGACCAAGGCCGTTGCGGCTTCAACCACGAAAGCCAAGACTACCGGCGTGCTCGCGGCAACCGGCGACACCTCGGGTGCGGCCATCGTGGCAACCGTCCTTGCGGGAACAGCCGCTATCGCCGCAGGCACCATGGCGAGCCGCAAGCGCTCTTAGACGCCTCTGCGCACATGGCAGCTCCCGCGAAGGCCCCGAGCCCCAGCACCGTTTAACAACGCCACCGCCGAGCTCCCCTCCAGCGGTGGCGTTTTCCATATGCGTCCGCAGGGTATGCACGAGATTGTCTTTGGTCTAGCCCAACCTGCATGAGCCGGCGTGCGACAATGGGGGCCGTCGATATCACAACGCCGAGAGAAGCCCGTCATGGAAGCGCATCAAAAGCAGATAACCGTTCATGCACAGCATGCCGAAAGCGCACCAGTCATCTATCTTCCCGTGGTCATGGGCGACGGCACGGAGGTTTATGAACGCTGCCGAGAGCTCAACTGCCCGCCCTTCACGCTTGTCGCCATTGGCAGCCTCAACTGGAATCGCGAGCTGAGCCCCTGGGGATGCGACGGAACCGTGCGCGATGCTGAGCCTTTCGGCGGTCAGGCTGCCGGTTTTCTTGACGAGCTGCTGAGCCAGATAATCCCACAGGCCGAGTCATCGCTTCCCCAGCCGCCCACCTGGCGCGGCATTGCCGGCTACTCGCTCGCGGGCCTCTTCGCGCTCTGGTCCCTCTGGCAAACCGATGCCTTTAGCCGCGCCGCAAGCGCATCGGGGTCGTTGTGGTTTCCCGACTTTGTCGATCGCGCCAGCACGGCCCCTTTTGCCGGCAACCCGCAGGCCGTCTATCTGTCACTCGGCAAAAAGGAAACCAAGACGCCCAACCGCATGATGCGGCACGTACTTGACGACACGCGCGCAATGGAAACGTTGCTCGTTGAGCGCGGCATCCTCACAACACTGGAACTCAACCCCGGCAACCACTTTGCCCAAACCGACCTGCGCATGGCGCGTGGCATCCACTGGGTTCTTGCGCACTAAAAAGCCGGCCATGCGCATCGGACGCATGGCCGGCTTTTTTAACTGAGTTGGACACAGCTGCTATTCGGCAGACCCTTCGAGTTCCGAGACATCAAACTCAAAGTCGTTACCCGGTAGGATGGCATTGAGCACAATGCCCACCAGCGATCCCACGGCAAGGCCCGAGAGCGAAATGGTCACGCCGCCCAGCTCCAACACGATAGCCCCGGCAGTGCTGTACGCAATGCCGAGTGAAAGCACCAGCACCAGAGCGGCCACCAGCACGTTGCGGTTGTTCTGGAAATCGACCTGGTTCTCGATGAGGTTGCGGACGCCCACGGCGCTGATCATGCCATAGAGCACAAGCGACACGCCGCCGATTACGCACGCCGGCATGGCCGCAATGACAGCAGCGAACTTGGGGCAGAACGAAAGCACAATGGCACAACACGCGGCAATGCGAATCACGCGCGGGTCGAACACGCGCGTCAGGGCGAGCACGCCGGTGTTCTCGCCATACGTGGTGTTGGCCGGAGCGCCAAAGAGCGAAGCCAGGATCGTGGCAAGGCCGTCGCCGAGCAGCGTGCGATGCAGGCCAGGATCGGCGATGTAGTTACGCTCACAAGTGGAGCCGATAGCCGAGATGTCACCGATATGCTCGATCATGGTCGCAAGGGCCAGCGGCATAATGGTGATGATGGCCGTCGTGGCAAGACCGCTATCGAACTGCGGGCCAAAGAGCGCAAACACGGTGTTGTCCCACACGATGGGCAGACCGACCCACGGAGCGGCGGCAACGCCCGAAAAATCGACCTCGCCGAGCACAGCGGCAACGGCATAGCTCACCACAACGCCCAGCAAGATCGGCACAATCTTGACCATGCTGCGGCCCCAGATGTTGCAGATGATGATCACTGCCACAGCGACAACGGCAACAAGCCAGTTGGTCTGGCAGTTGGCAATGGCGGAGCTTGCCAAGATCAGACCGATGGAAATGACGATGGGGCCAGTCACCACCGGCGGGAAGAAGCGCATAACACGCTTGGCGCCAAACGCGCGGAAGAGCGCCGCCAGCACCGGATAGAGCAGGCCGGCGCAGGCTACGCCCAGGCAGGCGTAGGGCAAAAGCTCGGCCTCGCCGTTGGGCGCAATTGCGGCATAGCCGGCGATAAAGGCAAACGATGAGCCCAAAAATGCCGGCACCTTACCGCGCGACAGGAAGTGGAAGAGCAGCGTGCCCAAACCGGCAAACAAAAGCGTTGCCGAAACCGAGAGACCGGTGAGCACGGGCACCAGCACGGTAGCGCCAAACATGGCAAATAGATGCTGCAAGCCGAGCAGGAACATACGCGGACGGCCGAGCGATGACGCATCGTAGATGGCATCGGCAACGGTGGGCGTCGAAGACTGGGACATGAGAGTCCTTTCAAAAATGGAAGGGCGCCCGGGCATATCGGATAACCTGCCCGAACGATACGATCCGAACCATTGTACGCGATACGCCATGTCTCGCACGCGCCGTCACCTGCAACCGGTAGCGTTACTTCCAAACGCGCTCGGCAATGCGTTTGACCAGCGCGATCTTTGCCCATTGCTCGTCCTCGGTCAGCTTGTTGCCAATCTCGCAACTAGCAAAACCGCACTGGGGCGACAGATACAGGTTCTCGAGCGGAACATACTTTGCAGCTTCGTGAATACGCTCGACGATGGCATCCTCGTCCTCAAGCTCAGCGGCCTTGGTGGTCACTAGGCCCAACACGACCTTCTTGCCGGGGGCAACGTACTTGAGCGGCTCAAAGCCACCGGCACGCGGCGTATCGAACTCAAGGTAAAACGCATCGACGTTCTCGTGTGCGAACAGGTACGGCGCGATGGGGTCATAGCCGCCCTCGAAGGCATAGGTGGAGTGGTAATTACCACGGCACACATGCGTGTTGATGACCAAATCGTCGGGCTTGCCCTCGATGGCGGCGTTGTTGAGCGCCACGCCCAGCTCGGACACCTTTTGCAGGTCGACCGGGCTCATACCAGTCTTTGCCACAAAGTCGGTATCGCAATAGATGCCCCAGGTGCAGTCATCAAATTGAATGTTGCGGCAGCCTGCGGCATACAGGTCGGCAATCACGGTGCGGTATGCCGCCGCGATGGCGTCGGCGAGCTCTTCGTCGGTCTTATAGACAGCGCGCAGGCTCTCCTGCTGGCCATCGCAGCGGTCGAGCGTGACTTCGGAGAACGTCTGGATCGGCGCCGGAATAGTTTGCCGCGCGACCTGGCCCTCCCCCTCGAGCGCCTTGACAAATTTGAAGTGCTCGACGAACGGATGATTCTCGCCGCTAATGGGACCGGTTACCACGGCGGTGTCGGCAGTGGTCTCCTCATCGTGGAACATATAGCCGTTGCGCGAGGTGCGACGCTCAGCACCGTTGAGGCCCCACATAAAGTCGAGGTGCCAGTAACTGCGGCGGAACTCGCCATCGGTAATCACCTGCAGGCCAGCGGCCTTTTGCTTGGCCACCAAGTCGCGAATAGCCTCGTCCTCGACAGCCTTAAGGCCGGCATCGTCGAGCGTGCCCGCGGCATAGGCCGCACGGGCGTCCTTCACGGCCTGCGGACGAAGAAAACTGCCGACAATATCGGCGCGAAACGGCGCGTTCAGCTGGGTCGAAGTGCTCATAGGTTTCTCCCTTTGCAATTGGTTGCTTTAACGAGACAGAGTATGAGCGCCAAAATTGCTATCGTAAAATATGCGTTTTAATTGGTTTGATATAGGATTTTCCTATCTTACTATCAACAGGCCAATGCCCCCGATCCCCATGCTGCCCGCCAGTGCAAATAGCCATTTTCGTGCCCATATGGCACTAGCAGCTCTGCCCTATCGCCCATACGCTTAGTGGTGATCGCCAAGGCCACGCGAGAGATTGGAGCGACCATGACCACGTTTACGACCCCCACGCGCCACACCGATCGTGTTGCAGGGCTTCATTACGCCGAGGCCCCCGTGCGCCAGCGCGCCGTTCTCACCTGTGGCAGCTGGCGCCGCGTGACCCGCCGCATTGTTTGCGGCCTGACCTGCGCACTTACCGTGAGCTCGCTGCTCATGCCGAGCGTCTCGTTTGCAGCCGAGTGGGTCAAGGTCGACGGCAGCACCTATACCGCCGGTGCCACAGCTGGCGACGGCAGCACGTGGGCCTGGGACGGCGCCGACAACATGACACTCAATGGTTATAACGGCGGAGGCATCGCTGCCGGCGGCAAGCTCAACGTAAGCTACGAGGGCAACAATACGGTTGCCAATGACGAAGGCAACAGCATTTCCGTCGAAAGCGTCACCAGCGAGAGTGCCGAGCTCAACATCTCCGGAACGGGAACCCTGACGGCAACAGCAGAAGGCGACGCCTTGTATTCAGCGGGCGATATGACGATCAGCGGAACAGGTGCCGTTAACGTCACGGGCGACGCCAACGGCATATATGCTGATAATGACCTTTCAATCAATACGAGCGGAACCGTTACCGCCAATGGTACGCACGCCGAGGGTATCCGCGCCGGCGGCGACATAACCGTAACCGGCGGCGGCACAGTCGACGCACGCTCCGAGCAGGACTGCGGCATCGTCGCCGAAGAAACCCTCACGGTATCCAACAGCACGCTAACCGCTCAGGGATTCGGCATCGGCATATATGCCTTCGATGGCCTGACCATTGATGCGGCGACCGTACGAGCGTATGCATACCCAGCGCGCGAAGACAGCCCCACCGCCATCTACACCGACGAGGGTGACATCACCATTAAAAACGGCTCGCTCGTTCACGCATATGCCGAAGGCGAAAATGCCGCTGGAATCAGCTCGTATAATTTCTACCCCGGCGGCTCTGGCGGGCGCATCTTTATCAGCGATTCAACCGTCGAGGCCATTGCTCACTACATCAACCGCGACAATGGCAACCAGCCCTTGCCACCCATCTGCTATAGCGACTTTGTTGTAGTCGAGCCAGATGCGACTGCCCGCACGTTTGGCATCATCGCCATTACCGAAAACGGCCTAACGCCCGCGACCATCTCCATCACGCGCAGCCGCGTAACGGCAGAAGGTGATACCGCCGCCATTTTGGCCGTTGTCAACAGCGGCGACGGAAGCATTTCCGGTACGATCGATATCGTCGACAGTATTATCGAAACACCTGACGGTGGACGCATTTGTGACGTACACTTCGTTGACAACGAAACCGATGACATCCTGCACCAGCGTGGACAGACCATCGGCACCGCCAGCGACGTGATTACAGACCTGTACAGCGACGCCATCGCCAAGCGCGCCGTCATCGTTCCGGTGGATACGCCCCAGGCGAAGCCCGAGTCGAAGCCTAAGATAACGACCGCCGCTGCGACCATCAAGCATGTCGACACCAAGGACGCGCTCGCGGCTACAGGCGACGCTTCCGCTATGGGCGCTGTCGCTGCCGCCATCACGGGCGTGGCAGCCATCGTCGCCGGCATCTTTACCAGCCGCAAGCGCTCGTAACTCCAAACTTCGCGCGCTCGATCAACGCGGGCGCGCACCGTCCCATGGTTAGCGGCCGCCGGACCTCCCACCGGCGGCCGCGCCTCGTTTGAACGACCCCGATTCAATTGTTCGTCCAAAAAGGCGCACCCGCCCCGTCACCTACAGCAATACAAACTGTTTCAGCGCGGCGCGACTCGTTATGCCCAACTTGGCGTAGGTGTTCGACAGGCGATTCTTAACCGTGCCACGCGAGATACCCATGTGAGCGGCAATCTCATCGTTGGTCCAGCCGCGACAGGCCAGCATAGCGATGGCAAACTCCGTCGTGGTCAGGCTTTCGGCAACGGTGGCGCCCGCCCCCGGATTATGCACACGACGCCAACCGCGGCTAAACCGCTCGGTAACCTTGATAATCTCCGCGAACTCCTGTGGATGGTCCTTCTTTAGGCATGACTCCAACACGCCTTGCAAAAGCCCGTGATGCTCGCCGACGATTTCAATCAGACCGTCGGGCTGCGCAATCTGCCAGGCACGCATAAAATGAGCATTCGCACGGTCGGCCTCGCGTTGGTTAATCCACCCAACGGCGGCAATCAGGTGCAAGAAGACCTCAGGGACGGGATAGCTCTCCTGTTTCATCGACAAGGCGTTCTCCGCCATACCCACGCAGCGTCCGTAATCGCCGTCGAGGTAGGCACGGTGCGCCAGTGCATAGGTTGCAAACAGGCGCAGCCCCTCGGGCAGCAGAGATGCATATAAATCGAATTCGCCGCGTGACACCGGCGAGGGAAAATGCAGCAGCACACAGGCGCTCGCCGCAAGCAGCATATATGAAGCCTGGACGCGTGGATCCTTTGTCGTCCTTTGACCCTTCCCTGTTTCCTTGAGATACGCAAGGCAGCGGCGCGCCGCCAATGCGCGATTCAGCGACAGATTTGCATAGGCGCACAACAGGCATGCCGAAAGACGGAGCGAAAGGTCATCCGATAGTAAGTACGGCTCTGCTAGGCGTTGTGCCTCATCGGGGCAACCGCGATAGTAGTGCGCCTCAGCACGCGCGATAACGCCATAGTCATCTTTGAGCATCACGTCGAGGGTTTTGTCGAGCGTTCCGGGCTCAAACGCCGCGCACATAAGCGGCATGGGGAAACGCCAGCTATCGGTATATATCCGATCCACGGCGACCTCCCCTCGCATAGCGGCTCACTTTGATGGTAATGCGAGGGGGCAACGGTTAATGGGACATGTGGCTCGAAATACAGCCTCACCCTGGGACGTTCGCGGTAAATCGAACGGCGCTAAGTCTAAATAGGGCACCGCTCAAAAGGCTAAATATGCTGACGAATCGCGTCGATATAGGCCTGCCCATAGCGCGTGAGCGTCGTGTTCTTGCGCGTGATGATGCCAATCTCCATGTACTCGTCTACATCGAGCGGAATCGAGATAATACCGGGACCGTTAAGTTCATGGCTGATCACGCCCGAACACACCGTGTAACCGTTAAGGCCCATAGCCAGGTTGAACAGCGTTGCACGGTCGCGCACGCGGATATTCTTGCGGCGCTCAAACGTCGAGGTCAGCTCTTCGGAATAGTAGAACGAGTTATAGCTGCCCTGCTCATAGGACAGGAACGGGTAGTCTTCCAAGTCCTCGAGCGTCACGCTCGAGCGGCCCGCCAGCGGATGGTCTGCGCACACAAAAACGTGCGGCGTGGCGCAGAAGAGCCCTTCGAACACGAGCTCGTTAGCCGCCAGCATGCGCTCGATGACCTCTCGATTGTGCTCGGACAGGTACAGGATGCCCAGCTCGCTTTTCATATGCGCGACATCCTCGATAATCTCGTGGGTCTGTTCCTCGCGCAAGGTAAAGTCGTAGCGCGTGGCATCGAACTCGCGAATCACATCGACAAACGCGTTGACAGCAAATGAATAGTGTTGGCAGCTCACGCTAAAATGCGGCACCTGCTCGGACGCGCCTTTGTACTTGTCCTCGAGCAGGTCGGCCTGATCGAGCACCTGGCGCGCGTAGCCCAAGAAGGTTTCGCCCTCCTCGGACACAATGACGCCCTTGTTGGTGCGCTCAAAAATATGCACGCCCATCTCATTTTCGAGGTCGCGAATCGACGCGGTAATCGAGGGCTGCGACACAAAGAGGCGGCGCGAGGCCTCGGTGATGCTGCCGCACTCGGCAACCTTGACGACATATCTGAGCTGCTGGAGCTTCATAGTGGCCTCCTTAGCTGTTCGCGAGATCCACGCCGGCCGCACCCGGCAGGCGCATAAACGGCGGCATCTCCCCCGTCGCAGCACTGGCGGCAATCTGATGCAGAGCCTCGGCGACCGCGTCGTCTGCCGCGGCACCGATATGCCAGCGCGCGGCAGCCGTGACGGCCTCGTTGGCATTGGCGACCGCCACGGAGTTGAAAACGGCATCGATCATGGGCAGGTCGTTATCGGAATCGCCGAACACGGCCACCTCGTCGGGCGTCAGGCCCAAAGCGCGTGCCAGCTCGAGCGTGGCGCAGCCCTTGTCCCAGCCGGCCGGGAGAATGTCGAACAGGCGCACACGGTTGTTGGGGAACACGAGCGAGAGTTCCGGCACCTCAGCGGCAACGCGCTCGCGTAGCTCCGCGAGCTCCTCACGCGAGCGGGCGCTCCAGATATTCGCCTTGTATACCGGGACATCATCGACAACGGGACGGCACGGGGCCTCTTCGCCTTTGAGCCACGCGTTTCCGCCCGACTCCATAGCGCGACGCACGCGCTCGGGGTCGCTCGTCACGCAATAGGCATCGTTATCCCAAAAGTCGTCACCCAGGCTGTAGACCTTTAGATAGGTATCGTCGGTCTCTTGCTCGAGGTAATCGGCCAGACGCATCAGGGCATCGTTGTCGGTCGCGCGCGAAGCGACCGCCTGACCGTCGACAAACATAACCTGGCCGTTGCAGAACGCGCCGGTCGAGAAGCACTCGGCGCGATTGCTGAACATCCAGCCCATCGCGGACGGCTGGCGACCCGAAACCGGGCCAAAGTGCAGCCCCGCCGCCTGCATGGCATGAATGCCCTCGATGGCATAGTCGCTGGCGCCGTCTTGTCCAGCGGGAATCAGCGTATCGTCCATATCGGTCAGCACAAGTTTGATCATAGAGCCCCCCAGTCATTTTCACCGTAACCATTGTAACGACCTGCCAATAAGGGACAGGTTTATTTTGACAGGTTTTATCTGGGAAAACGCATCGTCCCCGTTGGCACCTACCAAAATAAACCTGTCCCTTTTTGGCAGGTGCGCTAGTATAGGGAGCAACAGATT
>CABQHR010000048.1 GCA_902463875.1 uncultured Collinsella sp. | reverse complement strand
TCGTTCGATACCGGCGAGCTGCATATCGACTTTGATGCCGGCATCGCCACGATGGCCGGCGAGGAGCTGCACCTGACGCCGATTGAGTACAAGCTGCTCTGCCTGCTGGCCCACAATGCCGACAAGGTGCTCACGCACCAGTTTATCTTGCACGAGATTTGGGGCACGGCCACCAAGAGCGACCTGGCGAGCCTGCGCGTCTTTATGGGCACGCTGCGCAAAAAGATCGAGTCCGACCCCGCGCACCCGCGCTACATCCAAACCCACGTAGGCATCGGCTACCGCCTAGTGACGCAGCCGTAACGGGGCGGGAGTAAGGGGTATAAGGGCATGAAGCTCGAGCTTGAAGTAAACGGACTGACGTACGATGCGTCCTTTCGCGATTGCGATGTTGAGGACGTTTTCAAGCCGTTGTTGACTGAATGGGCGAGGCTGCGTGAGTCGAACTCGCAGGGGCGCATCGTCATACTGCTTGCCGCGCCGCCCGGTACGGGAAAGACGACGCTTGCCCTTTTCTTGGAAAGGCTCGCCTCGACGATGCCCGATATGCCCAGGGTTCAAGCAATTGGAATGGATGGGTTCCATTACTCCAATGCCTATCTCGACAGCCATGTTGTTGTTGAAGATGGAGAGCGCAAAACGCTGCGATCTCGTAAGGGTGCGCCGTTCACGTTTGATGTCGAGGCGTTATCCCATTCAATTTCCGACCTCCGCCATGTGGCGCCTTCTCCGTGGCCGGTCTATTCGCGAGAGCTCCACGACGTGGTTCCAGGTGTGATCAATATCACGGGTGAAATCGTCCTCATCGAGGGCAATTATCTTCTCCTCGACGAGCCCCGATGGCGGGATCTCGCCGCAATGGCGGATCAGACAGTCTTTCTTTCCGCGGATGAGCAGATGCTCCGCAACCGCCTCATCCACCGCAAGGTGATTGGTGGCGCGACGCGTTTGGAGGCGGAGGCTTGGTACGAGATGAGTGACGGAAGGAATGTTCGGCTGGTTCTCGACTCCCATGTTCCCGCAGACATCGAGCTCGCGCTCGATGCGCGTGGTTCGGTGAGTCGCGTGCAATAGCGCACCGTGAACGACCGTCTGTCGACTCTGTTGGGCTGTTACAGATTAAATTGTGTCGACAAGCCGCCGCCTTGGCTACAATCGTGGACATCCGAACGGCTCACGGAGGTTTGGCATGATTTCATACGACACCAAGGCGGAAGTGCTCGAGAGGCTTGACAGGCTTACGCGGGATCTCGATGCGGACAACATCCGTACCTTTACGACGGCGAACATCGCCTCCGAATGCCATGTGAGCCGTAGCCTTGCCAGTCAGTATCTCAATGAGCTGGTGCGGCAGGGGCTGGCCATCAAGGTGAACGCGCGCCCCGTAATCTTTCTCCATCGCCATGCGGCGGAGCGCTTTTTTCGGCGCAAGTTCGATAAGTTCGAGTTCGCCACGATGCAAGAGCTGCTCGAGACTGTCGGAATGGACGAGGCCCACGATTTCGACAAGGCGATCGGGTTCGAGTTGAGCTATGGGACGTGCATCGACCATCTCAAAAGCGCGATCCGCTACCCGCCACATGGGCTTCCGGCACTGTTGGTCGGTGAGCACGGTACCGGAAAGCGACTTATGAGCGAGCTGACGTTCGAATACGGCGTCAACAGCGGTGCCCTGCCCCAAGGCGCCCGCTATGTCCACATCGATTGCGCGTGCTATGAGGGGCGCGATGCCGATCTCGAACGCGCCGTCTTCGGTGATGGCGGTCACGGTGGTGCTGCGGCGGAGGCTCGGAGCGGCGTGATCTATCTCAGCTGCTTCGACCATGTGAGCCCGGCGGTTCGCGAGCAGATTCTCCAGCGTATCGGGAGCGGGGATGACGGCGACCGGGCCGATGTCCAACCGCCGCGCTTTCTCCTGTCGACCAATCGTCCGTCCGATAGCGAGGTCGTGCGCGCCATCGCGCGATACGTGCCGATCCTGGTGAACCTTCCTCGCCTCGCGGAGCGCGGCATCGAGGAGCGGACGTCGCTCGTCATGCATTATCTTCGCGTCGAGGGTCGCCGGGTGGGCGCCGATATCGCGATGAGCCGCGGTGCCCTGAGGGCGCTCGTCAACGCCGATTTCAAGGACAACATCGACGGCCTTCGCGCGTGCATTACCAACTGTTGCGCCAGCGCCTATCTCAACCGCGACAGCGAGATTCTCACCATCCAGACATACAATCTGCCGTCGAGCGTGATTGGCCATGCGGAGCCCGAGCCCGATGATGACCAGATCATCAGCGGCGACAAGGACGTCAACGATCCCTCGGCTCGCGTAATCAGGCTCTTCCAGAAGATCATCGACCCGGTCGATGCACTCGATGCGGTAGATATCAGCTTCACGGAGTTCTTCACCGGTGCGACTATATCGGTGCACGCCTACGATGACTACATGAACTTTGAGAATCAGAGCGCCAATCCCCGTATCGGCTCATATGAGCAGCTGCTGGGGCCGGTGGTCGAGGAGGTTAACCGTGCATACGGTATCGAGCTAACGCGAAAGATAACGCGCTCGATCGCGCAGTCGCTCTTCATGCAGCTATGGGGTGGGGTCAACCTCACCAAATGGCGGCAGCTCAACGCGGGGCGCATCAAGCGTGCGCTCGGCCTGCTTGCCAAGAATCAGCCGGGCACGGCGACGGTCGTCGAACAGGTCGCAACCAAGACCAAGATCGCCCTCGGCATGGAGCTCGATGACCTTTCGCAGCTGATCCTGTTCATCGAGGTGGGGGACGCGCTGCGCGCGACGGGCGGACCGAGGGACTATCTGGGCGTAATCGTCTGCCATGGCTACTCGACCGCCACGAGTATCGCCGATGCTGCCGACCGCATCCTGCGGACGCACGTGTTCGAGGCGATCGACATGACGTACGACCAAGATGTCACCGAGATCGTAGGGCAGCTGTCGCGGCTGCTCGAACGCTACGCCCATTGTAAATCCATGGCGATTCTGGTCGATATGGGCTCGTTGGAGAAAATCAACGATGCCATTAGCGGGCTTACCGCCTGCGACATTCATATCGTCAACAACGTGTCGACGGGGCTTGCCCTCGAGGTGGGCAGCGCGCTCATCGCCCATGCAGATCTTTCCGGCGTGCTCGACCGTGCCGCCGAGGTGTGCGCCCCGGGCTACAGCATCGTGCGCGGTTCGCGCGAGAACGATGCCGTCGCGTTTTGCTCGGAGTCGGGGATCGACGCGGCGGACAAGATTCGCGGCATCGTTCAGAACAGCCTGCCGGGAAGGCCGAACGTCCAGCTCATCACGTGCGACTATTCGAATTTGGCGCAAAAGGGCGACGCTGCGCCCCTGTTCGACGGATACCGGGTCAAGGCGATCGTGGGGACAATGGATCCCGGTGTCGCCTCCGTTCCTTTCGTCGGGCTCGAGGACATTCTGTACCAGGGAAGTTCCGATGCGCTCGATCGGGCGCTTTTCCCGCTCGTCGATCCCGAGGGGGTCGCGGAGTTCCATTCGAACCTGCTTCGCAACCTCACGCTCAAGAGCGTTATCGAGTCGATCACGATCCTCAACCCCGAGATGCTCTATATCGAGGCCGACCGGGCCGTGAAGAGGCTGGCCGAGCTTTCGGGCGAGGAGATCGATGCACGCCGCAGGATCGGTGTCTACGTGCATCTCTGCGGTCTGATCGAGCGCCTGGTCACCAAGAATTTTGTGGATACGGCGCCCGATACCGAAGAGTTCGAGCGCGAGCATGCCGACTTCATCGGGTGGTTCAGGGAGGCGTTCGTCGACATGACAAGGCGCTATCGTGTCGAGATTCCCGTATCCGAGATTTCCTACGTGCACCATATGCTCCACGTCAAAATGGGTGACGCCAAGGGCCGCGCGACGATCGCGGGGATGATCCTGGAGGACGAATAGCCTGCCGCATACTGTTGTGCTCCGGCCTCCGTACCGCTCGACACTGTTGTCGACTGTTCGCTTTGGGAGTGTCGACAATTTCACAATTCCTGTTTATCGGCACCCCCTGGTTGTTGCAACTCGGGGGCGCCTGTCGATTCGGCGTGCTGCCGATCGTCAAGGGGCCTTACGCCGCTATCTTGAGTTCAGCAAGAGATGAGGGCGACGCGGCCACCGCCGGTGCCCTCCCAAGGTAGCGGGTCCCGGACTCGCAGACACGGAAAGGAAGGGTTGCAATGAGCATCGTCGCAGGGCGCATCGATTATCGCCTCCTGCACGGCATCGTTCAGGGCTTCTGGTGCCCCACCTATGCCACGCAGCGAACGATGATCATCGACGACGCTACGGCCAATGACGAGGTACGGAAGGCTGCCATGAAGCTTTCCAAGCCCTCGGGCCAAGCGCTCTCGATCATCACGGAGGAGAAGGCCCTCACCAATTTCAAGGCCGGTAAATACGACAACCATACCGTGTTCACCATCGCCCGCGATCCGCAGACGTTCCTCGACCTGATCGAGGCCGGGCAGAAGATTCCGGTGCTCACGCTGGGCCTGACGGAGCTCCCGCCCGAGGGCACCCCGGGCGTCCAGGCGGGGCGTCGCGCCTTCATCAAGGAGGAGGACATCCCCGTCTACCAGAAGATCGCGGCATCTGGCACCAAGGTCGAGGTCCGCTACATGACGACCGACAAGCCCGTGCCCATCTCAGAGTTCATCTCGTTGTAAGGAAAGGTGATAAACGTGGAAGTCAACGCGCTCCAGTTTGTCCTCATCGTCCTCCTCGCGGGTTTCCGCGCGGTCGATATGTATTCCACCCAGGCGATTCCCTTCATGCACGCGCTTGTGTGCTGGCTCGCCGGTATCATCCTGGGTGATCCCAACACCGGCCTCATCGTCGGCGGCACCATCCAGCTCATGTCCATGGGCGCCGCGGGCCTGGGCGGCTCTTCCGCTCCCGACTACGGCATGGCCGGTATGGTCGCCACGGTCACGGCGTGCGTGACCGGCAACGGCGACGTCTCCGTCGGCCTTGCTATCGGCGTCGTCGTCGCTATGCTCTACGTCCAGCTCGATGTCATCTTCAAGATCTACAACTCCTGGGTCTTCAAGGTCATCCGCGGCTATGCCGTCAAGCGCGACTACAAGAAGATGCTCGCCTCGTGCTTCCTGTCCCATTTGTGGCTGTTCCTCCAGGGTGCGCTCCCGATGGTCATCGTGCTCGCCTTTGGTAAGTCCGCCGTCGAGGCCATCAACGCCTTCATGCCCGCTTGGTTCACCGGCGGCCTCTCCATCGCCGCAGGCGTCCTGCCCGTCACCGGCTTCGCGATCTTGCTGACGTTCATGCCGGTTAAGAAGTTCTACGCGTTCCTGATCGCCGGTTACGTGCTGGCCGCGTACCTCAACCTCTCCGTCCTGCCCATCGCGCTCCTTGGCGCCGTCGTCGCCATCGAGTATTTCCGTCTCAAGTCTGAGACCCCGGCCGTCGCCGCCGCTACCGAGATTGGAGGCGAGCTCGAAGATGAGTAACTTCTTCAAGCCCATAGATTTCAAGGATTTCGATGAGGCGCCGGAGCGCAAGCCGCTTCCCGACGGCTCCTATGAGCCCGTGCTGACTGACGAGGATCTCAAGATCTGCTCCCGTCGCATGTGCCTCATGGACACCGTGTCGTACTCCTACGCCACGCAGAACGCCCCGTGTGCCATGTTCGCCTCGTACTACGCGCTCCGCAAGATCTACGGTAATGACGAGGATGCTTTCAACACCGCGATTTTGAACCAGCTTGACTGCGTGTTCAACGCCACGCCGCCGGTCTCCGGCCTGCTGCTCGGTGCCGGCCTCGCCATCGAGGACAAGGGTCACCTCAACGGCATGAACGCCGAGAACGATCTCAAGGTCGGCCTCATGGGTCCCATCTCGGGCATCGGTGACGTCTTCATCTGGATCCTGCCCATGACGATCCTCGGCTCCATCGCCGGTTACATGGCCCAGCAGGGAAGCCCCGTCGGCATCCTGCTTTGGCTCGCTGTGTGGATTGCCCTGTACTTCTGGCGAATGCAGAACTACGTCCAGGGCTACAAGGCCGGCGCCTCCGTCGTCACCAAGATGGGCGATAAGCTCAACGTACTGACTGACGCCGCCTCAATCCTCGGCCTCACTGTGGTGGGTTCGCTCATTTACAGCGCCGTCAAGATCTCCACGCCGCTCACCTTCACCTACGGCGAGATCTCACTCGGCATCCAGGAGGGCGTGCTCGATCAGATCTTCCCCAACCTCCTCGCGGTTCTGCTCGCGGTGGTCGTCTACAAGCTGATCAAGAAGGGCGTCAAGCTCAACTGGATCATCTTGGGCATTCTGGTCGCGAGTTGCGTCTGTGCCGGTTTTGGAATTCTCGCCGCCTAGGCGCCTTCCGTCTGCTTCCTTCCTTTTGCCGGGAGACCTTTCCCCGGGCCTCCCGGCATGCTGCGGGCGCCATCCCGCGGCAACGGTTCGTATTCGAACCGTTCCATCGCAGCCGCCGCATCTTACCTACACGCCGCGGCGGCTGCTATGGGATGATTCGTCTAGAGGGCACCCATTGCTGCTTGGTGCTGCCTTCTTCGATTCAAGGAGATAGCTTATGAGACATGTCGTGCTCGCATCGCATCATCGGTTTGCCCAGGGGCTTGCCGACACGCTTGAATTCCTGGGTGCAAAATGCGACTTTCGCGTTATCTGCGCCTATGTCGACGAGCGACCGCTCGAGCCCCAGGTCGCCGCGGTGTTCGAGCAGTTCGGCCCCGAAGACGAGGTTCTCGTCTTGACCGATATCCTCGCCGGTAGCGTCAACCAGAAGTTTATGCCCTACGTGGGGCCCAACATCTTTGTGGTCGCTGGTGTGAACGTGGTTCTCGCCATGGAACTCTGCCTGGCGCCTGCTCCGCTCACGGCCGAGGGCATCGAGGAGGCCATCGCGATGGCCGGGGCATCCATCAAGCTCATCAACACCCTCACCGTCGAGGACGACGAGGACGACGAATAGCTCATCTTCGGGCGCGATCGGTTTGGTTCCGCGCGCCTTTTTCTGTCCCTGTGGATTGAAAGGAAGAGACCATGCTCATCAGCGAGGTTATCCAGCATGTCAAGGACTATTGCGGCGGCATCGATTCATTCACCGGCAAGCCGATCGATGAGGAGACCACCCGCGACAAGGTGCTCTACGGCGACACCGACCAGGAGTGCACGGGAATCGTGACGTGTATCTGGCCCACGGTTGACATCATCAAGAAGGCGCGTGAGCTCGGCGCCAACTGTATCATCAGCCACGAGGCCATTTTCTGGAACCACGGCGACCATCAGGATGCGGTGGGCGGCACGGCGGTGTTCAAGGCCAAGAAGGAATTGCTTGACGACTGGGGCGGAGCGGTCTGGCGCTGCCATGACTTCATCCATTCCCACGTGCCCGTCGATACGGATGGCGCCATGGCGGACGGCATCTTCTACGGCCTGGCCGCTAAGCTCGGTTGGCTCGACTACCGCGTGGGCGATGATAAGGGCTTCTGCCTCGAGTATGAGGTCCCGGAGACGGATGCGACCGAGCTGGCCCACGAGCTGGTCGCGAAACTCGATCTCAACGGTACTCGCATCACGGGCGACCCGCATGCCCGCGTGCGCCGTGTGCGCATCCCGATGCATGTGACGGGCGAGGCCAAAAGCGACACGCACGAGATCAACGAGACGGACGCCCGCGGCGACGATTGCCTCATGACCATGGAGTTCATCGATTTCACCACGTGCGAGTACATCCGCGATGCGGGGATGCTTGGGCAGAACAGGTGCGCCATCACCATCGGCCACTTCAACCTTGAGGAGCCGGGGATGGAGTATATGGTGGGTTGGCTGCCCGACGCGCTCGGGACCGACGCGGTGCCGGCGACGTTCGTGCGCATGGAGGACACGTACCGCTACGTCGTCGCTTAGCGGATGGGAGAGCGTGCCCGGGCGGCTTTGCAGCCGATCCGGGCTTTTTTGAACGGAGGAAGCTATGAGGGCTGCAAGTGTTTCCGTCGATATCACGCCCCAGGGTAAATTTTGGATGGAGGGCTATATCCATCCCATTCGAAAGGAGCCCGGACTCGGCGTACACGATATGCCGCGAGCGACGCTGCTGCTCGTTGAGGTCGCTCATCGCGAGGCCCTGTTCGTCTCAATCGACGTCTGTATCCTCACGGCCGGGACGACTGATGCGATGAGGAAGGGCTTGTCGAGCTTGCTGGGAATTGAGGCGGAGCGCATCGTCATCAACTCGATCCACACGCATTCCGCCGCCAACGGGTTCGAGGGCGATGGGGCCATGGGTATACCGACGACGCCGGGCTACGTCGAGTATGTGACCGGTCTGGTGCTCCAAGCTGCGACGCGGCTTCGCGACCGCGAGCATGAGGTCGAGGCCCAGATGCTCTTGCGTCATGTGCGCGGCTGGTATTCGAACCGCAACGATACCGAGCTTCCGTTCAATGACGAGGCGTTTGTACTGCGCTTTGTGGATGCGGGCGGCTCCGTGGTGGGCGCGATGCTCAATTTCAACTGCCATGCGACGGTGGTCGGCCCCGCCAATCGCTTGCTCACGACCGATGTCCAGGGCGGCGTGCGCGACGAGCTCGTCGACTGGATCGGCTGCGTGCCCTATATCTTCACGGGCGCCTCGGGCGACTTAGGCAATCGTCAGTTCCGCCAGGGCAACGATTTCGCCGAGCTCAGGCGCATCGTCAACGGTATCGCGGGCGAGATCATGAAGGGCTCGTTCGAGCCGGTCGAGCTCTCGGCTCCCGAGGTGAGCCGCTTCGAGCATCATGTCCACTACAACAACGAGCAGTTCTATCCCGAGTACCAAAAGCAGCTGGATGAGGTGCTCGAGGTGCTTGCCAACAACCCCACGTTCGACGAGAAGAAACTCGCCGACACCGAGAAAACGATGCTCGAGGGGCAGCTGACCCGCCATGAGATGGATTTTACGGTCGAGATGACCACGCTCGACTTTGGCGGCGTGGTGTTCGTGACCTTCCCGGGCGAGCTGGCAAGCGAGCTCGGTGGCATGATCAAGGGAGCGTTCGAGGACACGGGAAAACACACGGTGGTGATCGGCTACGCCAATGATTATCAGGGCTACTTCGTTGCGGCGCATACCTATGGCGGCACGAGCTACGAGAGTTATGTGACGCAGATGCCCAAGGGTTGGACCGAGGAGATGCTCGAGGCCTATCGGGAGCAGTTGTGACGGTGCCGGGTGCGATGGGACTGCAGCCGGGCGAGCTCGCGGTCGGATTCTTCGATGTCGACGGAACGCTCGTCTATCGCGATCCGGAGACGGGCCCCGGTAGCGTTCCGAGTGCGCGGGTGTGCGAGGCAATCCGGGCGTTTGCCGATGCCGGTGGGATTCCCATCATCGCGTCGGGACGTGCCATGCCCGGGCTCGTCCAACTGTTCGACCTGCTGCCTTTCCGTGGTTGCGTGAGCTTGGACGGCGCGTATGTCCAGCTCGACGGCGAGGTTATCGCCGACCGGTGCTTCGACCGGGTTACGTTGGAGCATATGGTTTCCGAGATGCTCCGATGCGGTATGGCTGCCTTTTTCGAGGGGACGGACGGATGCGTGGAACTCTCACCCACAGGACAAAGCCTATATGATTGGGGTGAGGTGGCACGGGGTCTGGATGGCATGGCGCGCGCCAACCCGACATTGCGCTTCGGCAAGGTCGATTTCACCGATGAGGCCATGCCGGCGTTTCAAAGGAGTGGGTTCCTCCAGCGTGAGTTCGGCTATTACGATGTGGGCGACGGCTGCCATGAAATTGTGATGCCGGGTGTCGACAAGGGGTCGGGCTTGCGGCTGTTGACGGAGAGAATCGAGTCCTGTTTGACGGATGGGTTTCGAGGGGTTCGAACGTATGCGTTCGGCGACTCGGAAAACGACCTTGCCATGCTCGAGGCGGCTGATGTTGCCATCGCAATGGGACAGGCTGCGCGGCATGTTCAGGATGCCGCGGATTACGTGACCGATACGTGCGCCGACGACGGTGTGGCGACGGCGCTGAAGCATCTCTTCCTTATTTGAGAAATGGGACAACAACTCCGAGTTGTTTGTCCCGTTTTTTGCGGCTAGCTGCGGTGTTTTGGCTTGCTGGCGTAGAACTTCTTCTTGGGCCTGCCGGCGGGGGAGGGCTTGCCGTTGCCGCTCGGCCTGTCGCCGGCGTGCGCGTGGCCAGACGCCGCCGCACGGGGCTTGCGGGCCTCGGGGTTACGCAACTCCTCGACGCGCTCGGCAATTTCCTCGGCGCTAAAGCCGACCTCGGCCATGGCGTCCTCGATGGGCAGACGACGCACGATATAGCAGTGGTGCACCTTCTGGTTGCGCGCGAAGTCCTCGGGGATGGTCTGCGCCG
>CABQHR010000047.1 GCA_902463875.1 uncultured Collinsella sp. | reverse complement strand
GCGCCGCCCTCGGGGCGCGTCTTGGTCGATATGTTGCGGATGAGTTCGCGGTAGGTAGCGAGGCCCTGCCCCTGACCGCCCTGTAGACGGCGTTCGGGGGAAAGGTCGGCATCGGCGACGACGAAACCCTCGCCCATGGCATGTGTACGAATGGTTTGGAGCAAAAAACTCTTGCCGGCGCCGTAGCGACCGACCAAAAAGCGGAAGCTCGCGCCGCCATCGGCGATGAGGCTCAGGTCGGTGAGCAGGGCGCGGATCTCGACCTCACGTCCCACGGTGATGTAGGGAAGGCCGATGCGCGGGACGACGCCGCCCTTGAGCGAGTTGAGAATGACGGCGGCGACGCGCTTGGGCACGCGGGGTGCTGCGGATGCGGTATCACTCATGGTCTAGGTATCCTCTCACGTCTGCTTCGTAGTCCTCGATAATCTGCGGTCCTGCCGCGCCAAATTCAATAACGGTGTCACCCACCAGGTCAAAGAGTGCTTCGTTGATGCTGTCGACAAGCATGTCCTCGCTCTGCCCCGATTGCTCTACCGCCGATGCCGCCTGCGCTGTGTTCTGCTCGAGCAGCGCGCGCAGATAGGCGCCTGCAGCGGGGGCGAGTGCGGATGCGGTGTCGACGGGTGTGGCCGCTGCGAACGTGGGAGTCGGCGCGAGGAGCGGGGCCACGACGCCAAACTGCTCGGTGGGGATGGTCGGCTCGTCGGCCTCATCCTGTCGCGTGGGCGCCGCGACCGGTTTGGCAACCATATCGATCGCGGGCTCGGCTTCCGGCTGCTCGGACCCCGTCGTATCGACCTCTGCGAACACGTCGTCCTCGCGTTCCTCGTCGATCAAAAGCGCCTCGCGCGTCTGTGCGGCGGCGCTTCTGATATGCCCCAGCTGACTCAGGTCGATATCGATCTTGACGGGCTGGTGCGCGGCATCCCAAGAAAGCCACGCTACGATTTCGTCATCGATGATCTTGGCCAGATATTTGGGGACCTTTTCTTCCTTAAGGGGATGGGTGGGGTCCAGCGCCAGACGCAGACGCTGGTCGCAGGCGCGCATCATCTCGCCAAGCTTGCTGCTCTTTTGTCTGCTGCCGTGGATGCGCATACACTCCCAAAAGCCGTTTTGGCAGCGGTAGATGTGAATGGGGTCCAGGTGATATTCGCAGTCCTCGTGGCGCTCGGGCGCAAAGAACACGGCCGAGGCAAACATGGTGTAGGGCATGGCCGTCTCCTCCCCAAACAAGCTCGCTACGATGCCGGTCTTTCGATGCGTGTCATAGTAGCGCGCCATGCGGACATATACGGCGCATGCCACGTGGCGCAGGTCGCGATGATGGCTGCGGTCGAGCCGTGAGTTATTGAGGTTGTACGTGGAGAGCGCATTGATGGCGGCCATGAGCCGCTCCTCGCGCGCCTCGTCGGGCGGAAGGGGGAGCGTAGGCTCGGAGGTCTTGCGACGCTTGGGGGCCCGGTCGGAAGGGACCGTCGTAGGTGTAAGGTCTCGTGCCGCGCGACGCAGCTCGATAAGGGCGTTGTCGAACATGACGGTTTTAGAGTCGCGAAGCAGCTTAGGGTCGAGCCCGTGGAATACAGCGTAATCCTGCAACCACACGCGTGCGAACCGGTCGATGCCGGGCTCAAAGGCGCGATAGGCATCCCAAAACGCCTTGATCTTGTCAAAGCCGTCGAGCGGATCATCTACGCCAATGCCGCAGATCAGCTCATAGAGATATAGGAAAGCAAAGGAGGTAGACGTCTCTTCCACGGTTCCGCGACGCACCCGCGCGCGCCAGGTAAAGTAGCCGCGCAGCTGTCGGTCGCTCATGGCATTGTAGGTGGGAAAGTACGACTTAAACGTGCCGTTGTAGGGGCAGTCATCCTCAAAATCGGCCATGAGCAGGCCTTGGCGGTAGAAGAGCTCTGCCTCCGAAAGCCAACGGCCCGCACCGCCCTTGGGGTCGTCTTGCCAGCGCGATATCTCGCGCATCTTGCGGTACTGGTCGGGGAGGAAGTTCTGCATCTGTCGGCCGGTCTTGAGAATCGGCTCATCAGCATAGACTTCGTTTGAGAAGCGGGCGGACTGATGAGTCCGGGCCTCGGCCATAATGCGCTCGATGAGCAACTTGATGTCCTGATCGGCCACCGCCCTCTCCTCTCCCTATACGGTGTCGGTGACCTCATATCATAGCACAGCATCAAACAGATGTTCGAGATATCACTATGCAGATAGTTTAGAACAGGAGAGCGTAGATGACCGCCACGACGACGGAAGGGAGCATGTTGGCCGTGCGGAAGGTCTGAGGTCGAATAAGGTTAACGCCAACACAGAAGATGAGCATGGAGCCCACAAGCGAAAGGCTGTCGAGGGCTGCGGTGGTCATGATGGGGGAGAGTGCGCCGGCAAAAAGCGTGATCGTGCCCTGGAATACGGCAACGGGCAGGGCCGAGAAGATGCAGCCGCGGCCAAGCGAGGCCGTCATGGTGCAGACGATGATGCAGTCCAGCGCGCCCTTCAGGGCAAGCGTGGACCAGTCGCCGAGCAGACCGTCCTGAATCGATCCTACGATGGCCATGGCGCCGATGCACACGGTGAGCGATGCCGAGACAAAGGCGTTGGTGAACTCGTTGTCGCCTTCGCTGCCGGTTTTGCGCTTGAGCCATTCGCCGAGGTTCTCGATGGCGGCCTCCAGGTTGATGGCCTCGCCGATGAGCGAACCGAGGGCAAACGAGACGATAAGCATGGTGGTGCCGGTGGTCGCCAATGCCTCTCCATCGATAACGAGCATCTTTTGCATGGTGCCGCCCAGGCCGATAAACAGAACGCACAACCCCGACGCCTTCATGAGCGTATCTTGGATGCGGGGCGTAATGAAGCGCCCACCCATGAGGCCCAGCAGACCGCCCGCAATCAAAAGCGCGACGTTGATGATCGTTCCTAAACCCGGCATGAACCCTCCTGTAATTGATGCCAACGCGGCAATCGTAGCAGAACGGGGAGGGGAGCGCTCAGCATCCGAGCCAAGCGGCGGTTAGCGGTTTACAGGACGGGACTAAAGTCGAAGCGCAGCGTCATGAGGTGCTGCGGAGATTCGATGGCTGCGGCAATGATGTCGGCATCTCGTGCACGATCGAACCCTTCAAGTTCCATTTGATAGGGGAAGTCTTCTTGGATACCGATGCGACGGGGAATCAAAAGCTTGGTTCCGTCGAATTCTTCGGTTCGCGTTCCGTCTGCTGCAACGGAATAAAGGTGTAGCTTGGCGGTCGTTGCGGCATCAAGTGCCGAGATAGCTTGGATATCGTTCGATGCACTCCTTGCTCCCATTGCTGTAAGTGCCGTAGGCGCGACGACTTCACCCGAAGGCAAAAAGACGAGCTCGACGGTATTGGGGAATGCGATGAGGATATTTTTGCGGCGGGGCGCATCGGCAGCGACTGGCTCAATGCTTGCGGCATCGACGGTTTCCGTGTGGTCGAGCGCGACCATCATGCAACAGTTGCCTTCGTCGACATCTGGGGGAGCGGCAAAGTCCAGGCCGTCTTTCGGTTGGGAATCGCCTAATTCGGTGGCGGTGCCGTCTGGCTTCTCGAGAGGAGCCGCAGCGTTGTCTTCTGATGATGCATCGTCTGCATCATCAACATGTGCCGGTGCGTCTGCGACCTCGTCTTTGGGGGATTTGTCATTATCGCTAGATATAGGAGCGGCAATCCCGACGGACCCCACTCCGCGCCATGTCATTTGGAGCAGCGCCGGATCGGCGAGAATGCGCTGCACGCCTTGCGCCTGGGTATCGATATTGATGGGGACGGGTTCTGATCCGCGCGTGAGGATGAGCGAGCCCTTCTGTCTATTGCTTTGAGTCTCTTGATCGTCCGCGTCGCCAGCGTGGAACAGCAAAGGGGCATCTCCTGTTGCGATGGCTTCGGTGTCCGCCTTGGTCAGTCGCAGCGATGCCGTAAAGGAGATGATGGGCTGCGCGCCATCGACATTCGAGGGAACGCAGCCCAGGCATACACCCCCTCCTTCTTCTTCATAGGCCGCGCTGTCGAAGACGACCTTCGCCCCGTTCGCCGAGTCATCGACCGAGTCAATATCGATGCGCAGCTCTAAGTCGCATGGGTCGCCATCGGCGTCGACTGCGGCCGATTTCCATGTGCAGATGGCATAACCTGTCTGGGGGCGGTTCTCCTTGTCCGGTCGCTTGATATCCACGACTATCGAGTCGGCCGTATTGCGGTGAAGGCATCCCGAGGTTCGGACCGTGGCATGTGCGAGCGAAAAACGTTGGCAGGCGACGATACCCGACGAATTCGCCACGGGGTTCAGAGCTTGCGGTAAAGAGTTTGCCGTGGCGGGCGTTGCCCAAGCGGCGAGAGGCGTACCGCTCGCCAGTGCGCTGCAGAGCGCGGCAACGGGCAAAAGGTTTTTGGGTGCCATGGTTCTCCTATCTATTCCGCGTGCTCCGGTCGTGCTTGGCTATTGGTTGCGTTTGATGTGCAGGCCAAGGCACGTCAGCCCTGCTCCCGCCGTGGCGAAGCCTACCGCAATGAGTTGCCGGGTGTCGCTCGTTTGAGCGAGCGGCTCGTGACGGCCGTCGCGATTAAGGCCCGAAAGGTCGACGGTCACTTCTGTGGCCGCCTGCGCTTGCTCTTGTTGAGCAAAGGCCATGGCAGGTGCGGACGCCAAGATGCCGACGATGGCAGCCAGTGCAATCGCCTTAGGACGTGGCGTGCGCACCGGGCTCGACCGTCCAGGTGATGCTTGCCACTTGATCTCCCGTACCGGTGGCGTGGTAGATGTCACGCGTGACGCGGGCGACGTGGCCACTCACATTGAGCTTGATTTTGTCCGTTCCGTCGGCAATGCCCTGGTACTTCATGTCGAAGCTTGCGTCTTTGGAAAGATCGAGGCCCGTAGTCTGAGTCGCCGAGCTGGCATCCTTTTCTACCTTATCGGGGCCAACCTTAAAATCGATGGAGTTCTGGGCCGAACCCGTCTTTGCGTCTGCAACAATTGTCCAGTCGTTCTTGGCCGTGACCTTCATGTTGGTGACGTGGATGCCATATGCCGAGAGGTTGTCGATGGTAATCGTCTTGTCGGAGGGTCCTACAAGCGTTCCGTCGGCTTTGGCGGCAAAGGGGATGACCGTTGGCGCCTTAAACGAAACATTGCTAATGTCGGCCTTCACCGTCACATCGGTGGTTCCAACGCGCACCTCTGCGATGGCCGCCGTTGGCGCGGCGCCCATCGCAAGTGCGAGCGTAAGCCCTGCGCCCACGACGAGTGCCCTGGCTCCGCTCCGGTTCATGGGTGTGTTCATAATCGATCCTTTCTGCTCGTCACGGACTGTTTCCGTGATGGTTGGACGAATGGGGACCGGGTGCTGCCCCTGCGAGCGCGTCTGCCACTAGCCTTCTGCCTGGGCCACCCGCACTTTGACGCGCGTCGGATTGCCGTGGGTGTCGTAGGTCTTGGCATCGAGTGCCTGAATCTCGATATATGCCTCACCTTCTTGGATATCGCCGGCGGGGCAGGTCTCAACCGTCTTGCCGGCTTCGACCACACCGGACTCATAGATGGTCTCGTCGTTTTGAATCACGCGGAAGCGCTGGGGAAACTTGTTGTTTTGGACGTTTTGCACGTTGACGCGCAACTTGCCGCCTTCCTGCAACTGTGCGACCGGCGCGACCGAGATCGTCATCATGTTGTCGCGGACGATGGCGTCGAGCTCATCCTGGATTTCTTGGCGCGATTTACCCTCTGCCGTCGTGACTGAGGCGCCCGCTTCGGGCACGGGCTGCGACTGCCAGGCGTATAGCCCTACGGCGATGAGGGCGCAGACGATAGCCAGGCAGACAACGACGAGTTTCTTGCGACGCCCCAGCCCTGCAAGGCGGGACGGCTTTTTCGCACTCATGCGGCGTCCTTGGTGGTGTAGACACGTGCGAACGTTGACGGGTCCGCTCCAAAGAGCATGTGAAGCATCAGGCGGCGCGAGTAGATGAGCTCGTCGAAGTCGTGAGGGAGCTCGATGTTGTGGATACGCGCGATGTGGTGGGCGAGCGCCGAGAACGACTCGGGGTCGCAGATAACATCGGTGGTGACGTGGTAGACCGCCGTATCGGGGAATGCCTCTTCTTCGAAAGGCAGGAGATGGGGATCGTCGTCGACTTCGATGGCGACGCCGTACTGGGGCCAGTAATATGCCATGGGAACCTCCCTGCTTCTGGGGCCAAAACTTCCATTGGTTTTGGCTGTTGATGCCGACCGTATCAGTCACTACTTGACCAATTTCTGACCAAATGCTTGACGGATTGACATCTCCGCAGGTAAAAGGTGGCAAAAATTACTTCAACTTTTTTCGAGCGACAATCGAGCGGTCGGCGACGGCGGGGCGATATGTGTCAAAAGCATCGTCTGCCGAGGAAACCTTGCCGCTCGCCGAATTGCACGAACGTAAAAATCGCCAATTATGGAGACGGTCTCGAACACGTCGACGAAACGATGCGGTAACATCTCCCTGCAAACACTGTAGTTAGCTAAAGGGGGAGTTCGCGTGTCTGCAACCATCAAACCCTTCACCGACGAGTTCGAAGAGTATGGCCGCGATGAATCTCGCGCATCGGGCGAAGCATCGAGCATCTCGTTTCCGACAACGGAAGACGAGGTCCGTGCCGTTTTGGAAACGCTCCATGCCGAGCGTGTCCCGGTAACGGTTCAGGGCGCCCGAACCGGCCTTGCCGCCGGTGCCGTGCCCCACGGTGGGCATATCCTCAATACTTCCCGTATGAATCGCTACTTGGGCCTTCGCCGCGATGAACAAGGCCAATTTCTGCTGCGCGTGGAGCCGGGCGTTGTGCTCTCGGAGCTGCGTAAGCAGCTGAGCAAGAAGGTACTGCCGACCGCTGGTTGGGACCAGGCATCGATTGAGGCCTACGAGGAGTTCCGGGAAGCTCCCGAGCAATTCTTTCCCACCGATCCCACCGAGGCATCTGCCTGTCTGGGCGGCATGGCGGCATGCAACGCCTCCGGCGCCCGCAGCTACGCTTACGGTCCCATGCGCCCGCATATCACGGGACTCCACGTCGCGCTGGCTGATGGCGATTTGCTTGAGCTTCAGCGCGGCAAGGCTTTTGCCCAGGGCCGCCGCCTGTCGCTCGTGACGGCAGAGGGTCATACACTCGAGCTTGATCTTCCTGACTACACCATGCCCAAGACCAAAAATGCCTCTGGTTATTTTGTTGCGGACGATATGGACGCCATCGATCTTTTTATCGGTGCATGCGGCACGCTCGGCGTCATTACCGAGCTCGAGATCGCCCTGCAGGCGGCACCTTCGGTCGTATGGGGTGTGAGTTGCTTTTTCGATAGCGAGGACAAGGCGGTGTCCTTTACCGATTCCGTGCGCCCCGTGCTGTCCCATGCCGCCGCTATTGAGTATTTCGATGCTGGCGCCCTGGATATCCTGCGTCGCCAGCGCGAGCAGTCGACAGCGTTTGCCTCGCTGCCGGCGCTCGACGACGAGGCAAAGGTCTGTGTCTACGTGGAACTCGACTGCGACGACGAGGCGCAGGCGACCGAGGAGCTGTACCACCTGGGATGGGTGCTGGAGCTTGCGGGCGGCAGCGACGACGCGACCTGGGTTGCGCGCACCGAAGTCGATCGCGAGTGCCAGCGGTTCTTCCGCCACGCGGTCCCCGAGAGTGTCAACATGCTCATTGACGAGCGTCGCCGCACCGACCCCACCATTACCAAGCTGGGGTCGGATATGTCGGTGCCCAATGCACGCCTTGCCGATGTCGTGGCTCTCTATCGCCGCACGCTGGTCGAAAGCGGGATTGAGTCAGCTGCCTGGGGACACATCGGGAACAACCATCTGCATGTGAACATCCTGCCGCGCGATGCGCAAGACTACTTTCGTGGTGGAGAACTCTTTGCCCAGTGGGCTTCCGAGGTCACGGCCATGGGTGGTGCCGTTTCTGCCGAGCACGGCGTCGGCAAGATCAAGGCGGGCTTCTTGGAGACGATGTACGGCCACGAGGCCATGGTCGAGTCGGCGCGTCTCAAACTCCAGCTCGATCCTGCCGGCCAGCTGGGTCGTGGCAACCTGTTTGCGGAGAAGCTCTTGGATGAACTCGTCCAGAAAGGGGGCGCGTGAAGATGAGCGATTTCCATATGGTGGTGTGCGTCAAGGCGGTGCTGGGTAGCACCGAGGTCAAGATGGACCCCAAGACCAATACTATCGTGCGTGATGGCAAGCAGGCGGTCATTAATCCCTTCGATGCAAGTGCCCTCGAATGTGCGCTAGCGCTGAAGGACGACTTTATCGGCTTTGGCATGGACGTGCGTGTGACGGTGGTGTCGATGGGCATCCCCGCGACCGAATCGCTGCTGCGCGACTGCATCGCCCGCGGTGCCGACGACGCGCTGCTGCTGACCGACCGAGCCTTTGCGGGCGCCGATACCCTAGCCACCACCTATGCCCTCAAATGCGGCATCGAGGCACTCGATGAGGACTTTGACCTGCTCATCTGCGGCAAGATGGCAGTGGACGGCGATACGGCCCAGATCGGCCCCGAGCTGGCCGGCGCCTTTGAGATCTCCTGCGTGACCGACGTGAGCTGTGTGCAGAGCGCGGGATTTACGACGTGTGGCTCGCTGGCGCTCGTCCACGGCTGCGATGCCGGCGAGGAGACGGTGTACCTGGAGATGCCGTGTGCGATGACGACCGCCAAGGAGATTGGCCAGCTGCGCATGCCGAGTATTGCCGGTATTCGCGCGGCCGAGGATGCAGACGTGCGCGTGGCCAGCGCTGCCGACGTAAACGCCGACCCCTCGCGTTGCGGCCTTGCCGGATCACCGACGCAGGTCGTGCGCTCGTTTGTGCCCGACCGTGACCAAACGTGCGAGGCCGTTGAGGGAACGGCGTCCGAGCAGGCGGTAAAACTTGCCAAGATTATCGAGGGGATGGCATAGATGAGCGGGCTGATTATCGATAGCGAAGCCTGCATCGGCTGCGGTCGCTGCGTTCGCGCCTGCGCCTCGGGCGGCATTGTGGTGGAGGGCGAGCGCCCCAATCGCTGTGCCCGCGTAACCGACGGCTGTATCCTGTGCGGCGGGTGCGTCGACGCTTGCCCCGTCAACGCCATCTCGATCGAGCGCGACGAGGCCGCCGGTGCGGTAGACCTTGACGCATATCGAGACATTTGGGTCTTCGTGCAGACTGACGAGCACGACGCCGTGGCTCCTGTGGCCTACGAGCTCATGGGCAAGGGGCGCGAGCTTGCCGATGCCCGCGGCTGCCGTCTGGTGGCACTGGTCGGCATGAGCCCCGAGGGCTCGCTCGGGGACCTCGAACACCTGGTTTGTGCCGGCGCGGACGAGGTCCTAGTGTGTCGCGACGAGCGCCTGCGCCAGAACGATGCGGAGGTCTACGCCCGGCTGATCTGCGATTTGGTGGCAGAGCGCAAGCCCGAGGCCATTCTGTACGGTGCGACCGCCTTTGGCCGTGAGCTGGCGCCTGGCGTTGCCGTGCGCCTGCAGACGGGCCTTACGGCTGACTGCACCGTACTTTCAATGGATACGGAGACGGGGCTGCTGCAACAGACGCGTCCGGCGTTTGGCGGCAACCTGATGGCCACCATCGTCTGCCCCAACCATCGTCCCCAGATGGCAACGGTGCGCCCCGGCATCTTTGGAGCGCCCGAGTTTGACTATAGCCGTTCCGGCACGATCACCCAGGTATCGCTTGCGGATGACGTTAAGGCCCGTGTCGAGATCTCGATTCCCGCCGAGGAGTGGGGACAGCAGGCCTCAATTGCCGATGCCGAGCGTCTGGTCGTGGTGGGCCGCGGCATTGGCTCCAAGAAAAACCTACCGCTGATGCGAAAGCTCGCCGAGGCCCTGGGAGCCGAGCTTGGCTGCACGCGACCTGTCGTGGAGGCCGGCTGGTTGGAGTATCGCCATCAGATTGGCCAGACGGGCGTATCGGTTTCGCCCAAGCTTCTCGTGAGTATCGGTGTTTCGGGCGCTATCCAGCATCTTGCCGGCATCGGTGGGGCGGAGTGCATTATCGCCATTAACGAGGACCCGGATGCCCCCATCTTTGGCGCTGCCCAGTATAAGGTCGTCGGTGATGCCGTCGAGGTCGTCGAGGAACTGCTAGCCCAGCTTGAGCGCTAGGCGCGCGCCAGCCAGTCGCGCATCTCGTCCTTTAGGCGCTCCCAGGTCGCTTGCGTGGCGGGATCGGTAAAGGAGCGCGTAATGCCAAAGGGCGCGTCGAGCAGGCGGTAGATATCGCCCTGCTCGCGCGCCAGCGCGCGGCTTGCCGGATAGACGAGCTCAAACATGAAGCAGATAAGCCCCACCAAGAAGTCGGCGGGCTCATCGCGCTCATCGCGTGCGACGCAGCGGTGCTCGTCAAAGGCGGCCAGCGTCGGTGCCGAGAAGTGGCTG